>JBCCRV010000142.1:0-12842 GCA_039201085.1 Myxococcota bacterium
CCGAACTGAAGGCCGGTCTGATCTCGATCCTCGCCGGCGACCTCTGGCGCGACGACAACCGATTTCAAGCGATGATGCTTCGCCGAGCCGCACGCCGTCGCAGCGCCTAGAGACCCTGCACGGTTCGCAACGTTGCCAACGCCTCACGGTGGCGCTACTCCAAAAGCATGAAGCTTCGGCAGGCGCGCCCTCGCTCGCTCGGCGTTGCGCTTCTTCTTGCCGCCGCCGCCGCCGCCGTGTCCCTCTTTGGCTGCGGCTGGGGCAATAAAAGCGGCTGGGAGTTCTACCCCGAAACCGCGCAGCGCCCTTCAAATCCAAGCCCCAATGGCTTCTACCGAACGAACTAGACTCGAGTACCCGAAGGGTTCTTGGCGTTCGCGTGGGGGCTCGGACGGATCCTCCGCCCTTCGGCGTTTCGTGTTCATCCTCGCTGCGCTCTGGCTCGGTCTCTCCCTGCTTGGGTGCATCGATTTGAGCCAGACGAGCGCGTCACAGCCGTCACGAACGCTGTTCGACTACCAGCAACATCGACGGGATCAGCGCGCAGCGCGGCGCGCACGTTCGCGGGTCCGGCGGGTCGCGCCCGCATCGATGGCACCTATTCGCATGCGCTCGAACGGCTCGAGCTGGAACGATGATGCGCTCTGAACGCCGGCGGAGCGCGCCCTACGAGCGCCTGGGTGGCTTGCGTACGCGACTTCGGCGCTGCGCGACCCTGTTCGCATGTGCATGGCTCGCGGCGACGCTCTTTGGATGCATCGGCCTGGGCGGAAGCGGCAGTGGGTATACCGCAAACGCCTTGCAGTCCTGGTTGTATCGCCGAAAGAAGGACCGCGGTCGCGTGCGCCACGTGAACGAGTCGTCGCGGTCGCGACAGGCCGAGCAGAACGCGCGATAGCAAACGCGCTTCTGCGAGCGCTCTCGGGGTGACGGACCTTCGGGTGACGAACGGAGGCTAAAACGCGTCGTCGTTCCAGCTCGCGCCAATCTGGGGCGCTTCTTCTTCGGGGCGCTCGTCCCCCTCTTCTTCCGCGAGCGGACCGGCAGGTCGGTGCTCGCTGGCCGTTTCCGGCGGCGGCGTTCGGCCGTCGTCGAGGGGCGCCATCGGGTCTTCCGGGCGGTTCCATTGCTCCTCCTCCGCACGACGCTTCTCGTTCTCCTCGATGACGGAATCAAGGCACGCAGCGCGAAGCGTCAGAACAAGGAGCAGGCCGGCGCGAAGCACACGGGGACGTTAGGGCAGCACGCGAACCCGCGCCAGAGCCGCCAACACCGGCGCCTGCCGTTCGCGCCTGGGTACGTGGCCCAAGGTCTCCGTGAGGTTCAGTCGATGGACGAGGGAATCGAAGGGGATTTGGGGCCGAAGGGATAGCGGGGCGACCTGAGCGCAAAGGCGCGCGACAGCCTACGAATGAACCGGTCGAGAGCTCATCGCAAAAATCGCCGTGGCCAGGTTTATGAACAGGTTGCGCGGAATTCAGCGTCCGCGAAGCGACGTAAAATGCTGAGCATTTCAAGGTGAGGGGATGGCTGAAGACCGAGTGAGCTGGCGGAAACATGGCCGCGGCGATTTTTGCGATGAGCTCTAAAACCAGCGCCAGAGCCCCGTAAAGCGCAGGATGCAGAGCTTCGTGTGCAATAGGCTGATCGCGACGTTGTCCCAAAAGGCGCGGTAGTGACTGATTCCGCCCTCCTCTTCCGGCACGTAGCGAACGCTCGTCGTCAGGTTGATAACCGGGAGCCGGCGCCACACCAGGCGCACGGCGATCTCGGGGTCGAAGTCCATGCGGTCGCCCGTCGCGCCTGCAGCCACGGCTTCGGCCAGCGGGTAGACCCGAAAGCCGCAGAGCGGGTCCGCGATATGCCCGGGCTTTCCCAGCGTTTCGAGCCATACCCAAAAGATGCTGATCTTTCGCCCCCAGCGGCGGGCGCGCGGCGCAGATTCATCGAAGACGGGCTGGGCCAACACCAGCGCTTCGGGACGGCGGCGGCTGGCTTCGAGCAAACGCGGCGCGTCCGCCAGGTCGTGCTGACCGTCCGCATCGACCTGCAGCGCGTGCGTGTAGCCTTCCGCAAAGGCCCATCGCAGCCCGTCCTTCACGGCTGCGCCCTTGCCGCCGTTCTGCCCACGCCGGCGAACGAAGATGCCGTCTTCGCCCTCGATCGCGCCGAGTGCCGCCTGCGCCTCGGCGTCGCCGCCATCATCGACGATGAAGACCGCTTCCACGTACTCGCGAAGCGCACGGGCCACGCGCCCGATGGTCATCGGATTGTTGTAGGTGGGGACCACGGCGCATGCCCGATAGACATCCACCTTGACCAGGCTATCGCCAGCGGGCGGGTCAGCCGCCGCGATGATCTCGGACATGCTCGGCCAGCGCCCGCACCGAACCAAAGACCCGGCGCGTGCTCTCGTCCTCGGCCTTGATCTTCACGCCGTACTTCTTGTCGATCGCAATGGCGAGCTCGAGGGCGTCGATCGAGTCGAGGCCAAGGCCCTCCACGAAGAGGGGCGCCTCCGACTCGATCTCGTCCGACGTGACGTCATCCAACATCAGCGCGTCGACGATAAGTACTTTGATTTCGGCTTCGAGTTCTTGGCTCATGTCGTTCGAAAAGGCCTGGGGTCAGCTCGCCATCTGGCGAAGCACGTATTGGAGGATGCCGCCGTGGCGGTAGTACTCGACCTCCTGCGGCGTATCGAGGCGAACGAGCACCTCAAAGCTCCTGCCCGAGTCTGTCTTCACCGTGAGGCGCTTGCCGGGCTCAAGGCCTTCGGCGATGCCGCCGATCGAAAAGACTTCTTCGCCGCTTAGGCCGAGCTCGTCGGCTCCCTCGCCCGAAGCGAATTCCAGGGGGAGCACGCCCATGCCGATGAGGTTGCTGCGGTGAATGCGCTCGTAGCCCTTGGTAATCACGGCGCGAACGCCGAGCAGGAACGTGCCCTTGGCCGCCCAGTCGCGGCTCGAGCCCGTGCCGTACTGCACGCCGGCGATGACGATGAGGGGCGTCTTTTCTTCCGCGTAGCGCATGGCTGCGTCGAAGATGCTCGTCTGCTCGTCGCTCGGGAGGTGGCGCGTGATGCCGCCCTCGGTGCCCGGCGCCAGCAGGTTGCGCAGGCGAATATTCGCGAAGGTGCCGCGCATCATCACTTCGTGGTTGCCGCGGCGCGAGCCGTAGCTGTTGAAGTCGCGGGGACTCACGCCCTGATCGCGAAGGTACTGGGCCGCGGGGCTGTCCTTGGCGATGGCGCCGGCGGGCGAGATGTGGTCCGTCGTGACGTTGTCGCCGAGGAGCGCGAGCACACGCGCGCCTTCGATGTCCGCCAGCGCCGGCGGCCCCCCGGCCTGCACACCATCAAAGAAGGGCGGGTTTCGAATGTATGTAGATGACTCTTCCCAAGCGTAGGTCTTGCCCGTCGGCACTTCGACCTGGCGCCACTCTTCCGTGCCCTCGAAGACCGCGCCGTAGCGCTCCTCGAACTGCTTCGTGCTCACCGAGGCGCGAAGGGTCTCGGTGATCTCCTGGTTCGACGGCCAGATGTCCTTGAGGAACACATCCTTGCCGTCCGAGCTCTGCCCGATGGGCTCGCTTGCAAAGTCGATGTCGATCGTACCTGCGAGGGCGTACGCGACGACAAGCGGCGGCGACGCCAGGTAGTTGGCGCGCGTCAGCGGGCTCACCCGGCCTTCGAAGTTTCGATTGCCGCTCAAGGCCGAAGCGACGACGAGCTGATTTTCGACTATCGCCTTCGTGATCGCCGGGTCGAGCGGACCGCTATTGCCGATGCAGGTCGTGCAGCCGTAGCCCACCAGGTTGAAACGCAGGGCCCGAAGGTCCTCCATCAGTCCGGCGGCCTCGAGGTACTCGGTAACGACCTGGCTGCCCGGAGCAAGGCTCGTCTTAACCCAGGGCTTGCTCGTCAGTCCGAGGGCGCGCGCCTTGCGCGCGAGAAGCCCGGCGCCAAGCATCACGCTCGGGTTCGACGTGTTCGTGCAGCTCGTAATGGCGGCGATCACAATCGCGCCGTTCCGAAGCTCGAACGTTTCCTTCTCCTGGCCTTCGCGATCAAGCTCGACGGGCCCCGAGGTCTTCGCGCCATCCTTGAGATTCGCCTTCACGCCTTCGTAGGTGTGCGCCCACGACGTCTTGGCGTCGCTGAGGGCAATCCGCGTGTGCGGAAGCTTCGGCCCGGCGATGGAGGGAACAACGTCGCCAAGGTCGAGCTCCAGCGTGTCCGTAAAATCCGGATCGGGTGCTTCCGCCGTATGAAAGAGCGACTGCTCCTTGAGCACGCGCTCGACGAGCTGGACCTGCGCTTCGTCCCGGCCGGTGAAGCGGAGGTACTCAAGCGTTTCCCTATCGACAGGGAAGAAGCCCATCGTCGCGCCGTATGCGGGCGCCATGTTGGCGATCGTCGCGCGGCCCGTGAGCGCGCGCGACTCCATACCGGTGCCGAAGAACTCGACGAACTTGCCGACGACGCCGCGCTCGCGAAGCATTTGGGTGATGGTCAGCACCGCGTCCGTCGCCGTGGCGCCTTCGCGAAGGGCGCCCGTCAGCTTGAAGCCGACCACCTGTGGCAAGAGCATGGCGATGGGCTGGCCGAGCATGGCGGCTTCTGCTTCGATGCCGCCGACGCCCCAGCCGAGCACGCCGAGGCCGTTAATCATCGTCGTGTGCGAGTCCGTACCCACGAGCGAATCGGGGTATGCAAACGTTCCGTCCTCCGTCTCGCGTACGAAGACGCTGCGCGCAAGGTACTCGAGGTTCACCTGGTGAACGATCCCCGTTCCGGGCGGCACCACCTGCATACCGTCGAAGGCGTGCTGGCCCCACTTGAGAAACTGGTAGCGCTCACGATTTCGTTCAAACTCGATGCGAACGTTCTCCTCAAAGGAGCGAAGCAGACCGTAGCTGTCGACCTGCACCGAGTGGTCGATGACCAGGTCGGCGGGCTGAAGCGGATTGATGCGCGCCGGGTCACCGCCCATCTTCGCAAACTGCTGGCGCATCGCCGCGAGGTCGACCACCGCGGGCACGCCTGTGAAGTCCTGAAGAAGCACCCGCGATGGTCGAAAGGCGATTTCCGTGCTCGGCTTCGCCTTCGGATCCCACTGGGCCACCGCTTCGATGTCCGCCTTCGTGACGGTCGTTCCGTCCTCATAGCGGAGCAGATTTTCCAAAAGGACACGAATCGAGTACGGGAGGCGCCGAACATCGCCGAGGCCCGCGTGGGTCAGCGCGTCGAGCCGAAAAATATCGACCTTACGGCCGTCGATGTCGAGCGTCGCGCGGGCGGAGAATGCGTCGTTGGAGCCCATGCGGGTCCTTAGCACGGCCCCGCGCGTGCAGAAACCCCCGAGCGGGAAGGCGCACGAGCCCGGACTTGGGTGAGCCTGAAAGGGGGCGCTCGGGTAGGCACAAAGGAGAAAAGCGATCGAGAAACGTCGATGCTTGACACGCTCGCGCGACAATGGCAGCACTGCGCTCCGCGAACATTCGCGGAAACGGCGCCGTGGCCAAGTGGTAAGGCAGAGGTTTGCAAAACCTCCATTCACCAGTTCGAATCTGGTCGGCGCCTCCACCCGGACCCGCGACTGACCCAGTCGTCAGGGCCGGGGTTTGTCGTGGTATGGCCAAGACCCGGCCTAGTGGGCGAACAGGTGCGCTTGGCGGCTTCCGCAAACGCGCGCGAAACCTCGCACGCTTCTTCGAAGACGCGGTGGCAGGCCTTCCGGGAAGGAACGCCGAACACACACCGTGAGCTAGCGGAAGGACGCGCTCAAACCGGCCACGTGGCCGACTGCGGCGCGCGGAATTTCGGCCGAGTCCGTGGTTGCCCTTGATGAATCGAAGGAACGTTGTAAACGTCTTGTTAAGGCGCGTACCCGCAATCTCGTGGGCCGCGACCCCGTGAGGCCCCCCATGACGAACGATTCCAGCGCATCGCCGCGCAAGGCGGTGACGGTGCCAGCCCTCGTTGCAAAGAAGCGTAAAGGGCAGCCCATCACCATGGTGACGGCCTACGACGCCACCTTCGGCCGCATGTTTGACGACGCAGGCGTGGACGCCCTGCTCGTGGGCGACTCGCTCGGCATGGTCGTTCAGGGCCACGACTCGACGCTGCCGGTGACGGTGGACGAGGTCATCTACCACTGCCGAGCCGTCGCGCGCGGCACGCGCTACGCCCACATCGTGGGTGACATGCCCTTTTTGAGCCATCAGCTTTCGGCTGAGCAGGCGCTGCGCAACGCCGGGCGCTTTCTCGCCGAGGGCGGCGCCCATTCGATCAAGCTCGAAGGCGGCGCGGAAGCCGCAGAGACCGTTGCGCGCATCGTGCGCGCCGGGATTCCGGTGATGGGCCACGTCGGGCTGACGCCCCAGTCCGTGCATGCCATGGGCGGCTTTCGCGTGCAGGGCCGCACGGGCGCGGCCGCCGACCGGGTGCTCGCGGACGCCCGGGCCATCGCCGATGCCGGCGCCTTTGCACTGGTGCTCGAAGGCATTCCGAACGACCTCGCGGCCGACATCACCGCCCGCATTCCGATCCCCACCATCGGCATTGGCGCCGGGCCTGCATGCGACGGTCAGGTGCTTGTGGGCTACGACCTTCTGGGCCTCACACCAGACCTCAAGCCCCGCTTCGTCAAGCGCTACGCCGAGTTCTTCGAGGACGGCAAGGCGGCCGCCGCGCGCTTTGCCGAAGAGGTGAAGCAAGGCACCTTTCCAACGGAGGAACACGGCTTTGGCGAAGTGCGCCGCCGGGAGACCACATCGGTGGGCGGCACCGTTTCGCCGATTCGCGAAGCCGGAGGCTACGGCCCGCAGGCGTGAGCACCCCCGTCCACCGCAGCGCCCTCCACCGCAGCGCCCTCGTGCACTGCAAGGGGCCCTTTCGTGAGGCCTGCGACGCGGCGCGCGCCGCTGGCAAACGCGTGGGCCTCGTGCCCACAATGGGCGCCCTCCATGAGGGCCATCTCTCGCTCGTGGACGAAGCACGCGGCCGCGGCGCAGATTTTATTGTGGTCACGGTCTTTGTAAACCCGCTTCAGTTCGCCGAGGGCGAAGACCTCGACGCGTACCCACGCACGCTAGAGGCGGACCGCGCCGCGTGCGATGCGCACGACGTCGACCTCGTCTTCGCGCCCTCGTCCGCCGAGATGTACGGCGAGGGCTTCGAGACCACGGTGAGCGTGGGCGGCGTCACGGCGCCCTTTGAGGGGATCCACCGCCCTACCCACCTCGCAGGCGTGACCACGGTCGTTAGCAAGCTCTTCAACCTGACGGGGCCGTGCACGGCGGTCTTTGGCAAAAAGGACTACCAACAGTGGCGCACGCTCGAGCGTCTCGCGCGGGACCTCGACATGCCGGTAGAGGTTGCCGGCGCGCCGATCAAGCGGGAGGACGACGGGCTCGCCCTTTCGTCCCGTAACATCTACCTCTCGGCACCGGAGCGACGCCGGGCGCTCGGGTTGCGACGGGGACTGCTCGCCGCGGGCGAGCGTTGGCGCAGCGGCGAACGCGAGCTGGGAGCGATCGTGGCGACAGCGCGCACCATCGTGGACGAGGCCTTCGACCGCGTCGACTACGTGGACGCGGCCGATGCAGCCACGCTCACGCCGCTCACGAAGCATGGATCACTCGTTCGGGAAGCCTTCGGGCCGATCGTGCTGCTCGGCGCCGCGCACTTGGGAAGTACGCGCCTCATCGACAACCTCGAGCTTCCTTAGGCGCTTCGATACGTATCGCTGACCGTCGACACGAACTGGGCGATAATGCCATCGGCGACGCGGAGTCGGCGACTGAGCTCGCGGGCGATGTTCATCACCAGCAGCGAATACGCCTTGGGGTCGCGGCGGTAGAGCAGCCGCTCGACGTCTTCGTTGGTGATGGGCAGGAGCAGCGTTGGTGCCACGGAGCGCACCGTGGCCGACCGAGGGCCCACATCGAGGATCGACATCTCGCCGAACCAATCGCCCGGTCCAAACAGGGCCACGCGCGCTTCGCCGCCCCGCGGACCCTTCTTCACGACCTCGAGCTCGCCGTTGATGACCACGTACATCTCGCGGGCCGTTTCGCCCTCGGCCACAACGTTGTCACCCACTTCGACCCGTAGGGGCTTGAGCTCCCGCGCGAGGAGTTCCAGGGACGCTTGGTCAAGGCCGCCGAAGAGCCCGATGTCGGCAAGCATGGCGGGGGAAATTTCGATCGTGGGAGCGTTGGCCATCGCCACTTCCTTAGCGAGAGCGCCACCGAATGTACAGCGGGGGGCCCAAAGCTTGTCGGCCTGAGCCTCGACTGCGTATGATAGCCGCCCATGGTCGACTGGGGGAAAGCTGCGCATGGGCGCGACCAGGTTGCTCCCGGCCCTTTCGCCTCCTTGTGGCGGGCATGACCAATTTCGGACTTCCTCGTTCCCTTGGGCCGTACCGAATGGTCCAGCGAATTGCCGTGGGCGGTATGGCCGAGGTGTACGTGGCGGAGGTCGAGTCGCCGGAGCCGCGGCGGGTCGCCATCAAGCTGATTCATCCGCGCTACGCCGAGGATCCCCAGTTTGTGCAGATGTTGGTGAACGAGGCACGCCTTTCGGTGCTGCTCACGCACGTCAACATTGCCCAAACGTACGACCTCGGGGAGATCAACGGGAAGTACTTCATCGTGATGGAGTACGTCGAAGGCGCAGATACGCACCGGATTCTCAAGCGCACCAAGAAGCGCAAAACCCGTCTGCCCCTCGATCTCTGTGCTCATCTAGCGAGCGAGCTCTGCCACGGCCTCGATTACGCCCATCGGAAGCGCACGCCCGACGGCGAAGAGCTACGCATCGTGCATCGCGACGTGTCGCCGCAGAACGTGCTCGTAAGCTTCTCGGGCGAGGTGAAGATCGCCGACTTTGGCATCGCCAAGGCCACGCAGCGCTCGGAGCAAACGCAGGCCGGCGTCATCAAGGGCAAGTACTACTACATGTCCCCCGAGCAGGCGTGGGCCGACCCGGTGGACGCGCGAAGCGACGTGTTCAGCGCCGGTCTCGTGCTTCATGAGCTGCTCACTGGCGAAATGGCGTACGGCGCCGACAACCTCCCCGCACTGCTCGAGATTGTGCGGGCGGCCGAGCTCTCGGCGCCCTCGAAGCGGCGCAAAGGCATCCCGCCAGAGCTCGACGAGATCTGCATGCGAGCGCTCGATCCGGCCCCGAGCAAGCGGTTTCAGTCGGCGCAGGAAATGGCGCAGGCCTTGTCGCGCTTCGTGTACCGGACGCGGCCGACCTTTAGCTCGGCGCGCGTCGCGGCGCTCATGGCCGAGCTCTTTCCGGACGAACGAAAGCGGGCCCGCACGAAGGCGAAGCTCCCGGCGGGCGAACGGGTGCTCTTGCCGCACTCCGGCGAACGCTACCTCGACGAGACACGGCCGGACCCGGTACTGATACGCGCACGCTCGGTCGCACAGGCAAAGGACTTCGAAGATGAAACCACGTCGAGCGAGGTGCCGCGCGGTCGCGTCGCCGAAGCCATCGAAGCGGCTCGGCGAGCGGAACGCGCTAAGGCCGCGCGCGCGCGTGTTTCGCCCTTCGACGACGATTCGATCGTGGACGACTTCGATGAGCTCACCCAACGCGCGCCGCAGGCATTCGCCCTCTCCGCCGAGTTTCATCAAGACAACGACGACGAGGACGACGAAGACGCGACGGAGGTTGCCCTCGGCCTTCGTGCGCCCGATGACGAGGACGACGAGCCGGAAACGGAAGTCGCGGCGAAGAAACGAAAGAAGCGGCGAACAGCCGCGTCCGTCGGCGACGACGATTCGACCGAAGTGGAAGTCGACCGCCGCCGCGGCGACGACGAGGACACGGAGGTCGAAGGCGACGAGCCAAGGGACAGCGAAGCGCCCGAGGCGGAGGAGGAAACGCGACTGGACGCCCTCAGCGATCTGCTGTCGCGCGCCGATTCGATCGAACGCGACAACGCCGCTCGCGCCGCTGCCCAGGAGCAGTCTACGCTCGATCCCTTCGACGAACACACGGAGCAAACAGAGGGCGCGCCGCTCGCTGTCGACGCGGGCTCAGGTTCACTACTCTTCACACTGGACGGCAAGATCGTCACGCGTGAGGAGAGCGTGACCACTCCGCTGCCCTTAGATCGTTTCGAAGCGAAGCGAGCAGACCCAGACCCATCAGGGCCCAGCGGAGCGCAGCCGGATCCATCACGAGCGCGGGTGCGTAGAGGCGAGCCGAGCCCTTTCGCAGACTTCGACCCGACGCCCTATGAGACGCCCGCCGAATATCCCGCGCCGCGCCGCTCGCGCTTGATTCCCGTGCTCTTCGTCGGCGTCCTCGCCCTCGCGCTAGGTGGTTTCATCGCCTGGCGCGCCCTCTCGGGTGGCGAGCCCGTGGCCGCGCCGTCCGTCGAAGTGGTCAGCGACCCGCCAGGCGCGACCCTCGACGTGAACGGAACACGCATCGAGGGTGTCACCCCCATTACCTTGCCCGACGCCCGCATCGGCCAGCGCCTTCGGCTCGAAGCCCGGCAAGACGGCTATCAGCCCTGGCGACGAGAGGTCGTCGTCGAACCGGGAGCCTCCCGCCACATCGCAGTCTTAGAACCGATTCGACACGACGTTCGCATCGAAACCACGCCGCCTGGCGCGCAGGTGGAAATCGACGGTCGGCCGGTCGGTCCATCGCCCGTCGTCCTGCAGGACCGCACCGTCGGCCAAACGCTACGGCTTCGTGTTCGCAAGTCCGGTTACCAATCGCTTCAGCGGGATCTGGAAGTGCTCGACTCGGACGCGCCTTTTCACTTTGAGCTGCAGCGGGAGTAGGGGCTCGGAGAAAAAGCTCCTCCGCGAGAAGCGTGCGCGGGAGCACGGGGACGGCGGGGGCAGCTGCGCGCTTCCCCTAGATGACGGTGGGCGGGGCCCAGCTGCCCTTGTTTTCCTCGCGCTCCTTGTACGCCTCGAGAATGATCGTCGCCGTTTCTTCGATCGCCCGGTTGGTGACGTTCACCGTCATCCAGCCCGGGTGAGCTTTGAAGATCGCGTGCGCGAAATCCAGCTCGCTGCGCACGTGGTCGCGCAGGCCGTAATTGGCGTCGACGGGCATGCCAAGTTGGGCGAGGCGCTCCTTGCGAATCTCGAGCAGGAGCTCGAGCTCGATGGTCAGCGCCACGACTTTGTGCGGCGGCACCTCGTAGAGCTCTTCGGGCGGATCCACCCCCATCACCAAGGGTACGTTGGCGACCTTCAGGCCGCGGCCGGCCAGGTAGGTGGAGAGAGGGGTCTTCGAGGTGCGGCTCACGCCCGTGAGCACGATGTCCGCCTTGCGCAGGTTCCGGGGCTCCTTTCCGTCGTCGCTCTTAACGGCGAATTCGATCGCCTCCACGCGTCGGAAGTACTCCTCCGAAAGGGACATTTGCGCCGTCGGAATGTTGAGCGGCGCAGCCTCCAAGAAGGTGCCGACCTTGTGAATCAACGAACCGATCACGTCGACGCATTCAACGGCCTGCTCGCGGGCACGCTGAAACAAAAAGTCCCGTAGCTCGGGCCGGACGATGGTGAAGACCACCATCGCGTGGTGGGAGACGGCCTTCGCAATGACCTCTTCGATCGCCGCATCGTTGCGGACTCGGGTGAAGAGCCGCACGCGCACACGCTGGTCGGGGAACTGGAGCAGCGCGGCCCGCACCACGCGCTCCGCCGTTTCACCGGTGGAATCGCTAACGACGAAGATGAGCTTGCGGTCGCCGGCCGGCATCTACATCGCCTTCGAGGTGAAAAGCAGCGAAGCCCAGGGTCGAGCGACCGCGAGGCGCAGCGAACCCCGAAAGCGGGCGCTTGAAAGCGTTGCGGGGATCGTATGCACTTTGAGCAAGGCGCTCACGGCGAAGTCGGCACTAGCGCGCCTTGCGGCGGCTCAGCTTGCGTCCGGCCATGCGGTTAACGCGGCGGCGGTTCTTGGCCGCGCGCTTGGCCTTGCGGCGCGCGTTCTTGCTGCGGTTGGTGACTCGGGACTGGTTGGAGATATGAAGGTACATAGCGGCCGCATGTCCTACGGGATGTCAGGGGTCCGTGCAAGCGCTTCTCCCGTGCACCGATGAGCGGCGAGAGTGGGCCCCAGAAAGTGATGCGGTGCTCGATCGGCGGCACAGCAAACTGCCGAACGCTTCCCAGCGCGTGTCGTCTCCAGACCGGTTTGACTTTCGAATCAGCCTGCCGCGTTCGTCGTTCCCTCCGAGGGCAAGGACCGACGACGCAGGAATCTAGTCACATTTCAAGGAGGAGCGACGCGGACATCGGGCAACGCCCACGAAAAAGGCCCCGCCGCGAACGGCAGGGCCTCCTTTCGAATCGAAGAGCGATCACTCAGCGGGGACGCACGTACCAATCGCGTCGGGCGTGGCGCCTTCGCAAATGAAGCCGTCCTGGCAGTTGGCGGTCTCCTGACATCCGGGGAAGCAGATGGCGGGCGAGCCAGCGCCCAGGAGGCCGGGGGTGCAGCCGATGCCGGGGCCTTCGCAGTCGGCGGGCGACTCGCAGCTGGCGATGCAGAGACCGAAGGGATCGGCCGCGTCGCCGAAGTTCACGCAGATGTTGTCCGCGACCTCGTCCCCGTCACCCACCGGGTTGGTGCCGCAGACGTTGGCCACGGGTACGCCGCCGGCAGCCACGGCGAAGTACGGCGCGGTGCAGTCGTTGACCGTGCAGTAGCCGGGGTTGTCGGGGCTGATCGGGTCGTTGTTGCTGAGCACGATGCAGCGCGCCTGGCCGAAGGGGCCCCAGCACTCGTCGTCGCGCTGGCACTCGGCGCCGATGTTGGGCTCCGTGTTGTCCGGGGTGAAGCCGCC
>JBCCRV010000143.1:0-12834 GCA_039201085.1 Myxococcota bacterium
CCGAGGATGAAACGAGCATGTTGGTCCTTGGCGCTGCGGCGTGTTTTGCGGCCGGACTTCCGTTCGACGATGCCGGGCGCGTGCCCGTGGGCTGGATGGGGGACCGGGTGTACTACCTGGACGGCAAGGACCGCTTCTGGGACCGCGACGAAGTGTTTGAAACGAAGGCTTCGCGCTTTGCAAAGGGCATCGACGCGTTTGTCTGCTTGGCCGTCGCCTGGTGTTTCCAAGTGCATACGTCTCCCCGCGGCGGGATCCCGGGGTTACGGGGGCGCGGGATCGCGAAAGAACGGGACCTTCCGGAGCTTGAGGGACGGAGCAAGACCTGGGGCGACGCATCGCGCGTGGTGTTCGAACAAAGCCGCGGCGGCGATAAGCGAACGTACGTCGCCGGTCCTTCGATGGAGACGCTCTTTCCCCGTTCGACGCGCCGCACCTCCGCGGCGGCCCTTCGCTATATGGGCGAGAACTCGGACGTGAACGCTTGGTACAACGGGCATACGGGCGCGAAGAAGCACGTGCTGAAATACCTGCGTGAACTTGTGATCCGCGGTGACAAGCGCATCGAGGAATGCATGGACGGGGCGCTGCCAACGTTTACGTACAAGGGCGAGCTCGCGCGGATCGCGGCCGAGGCCGAGACGGACGCCGCCCTCACGTTCCCCCAGGGCGCGCAAATCCCGGGTGAGCACGCGCGCCTCGAAGGCTCAGACGGAAACGAGCGTGTCCTGCGCATCGAAACGATTCACGACGGCAATCAAGCCAAGCGCGATATCGCGAAGATCGTCACCGCATGGTGCGATTGGCGCGATGCGGATGAGCTCTAGCGAGCCACGTCGGGCGCTCGTCCTGCTGCGATCAACAACGCGCACACCTTAAAGACGCCGCTGATCGACGTTCGTCACGCAGCGATGTGCTCGCGCTTCGTCCACTACGGGCTCGCGGGCCGCAGCGGTTCGGTGGGGTCGGCGCCGAGCACGTCGCCGCCGCGATCGCGTTCGGAAAAGCGACCGTCGTGGGCGAAGGCCGTGAGGCGGTAGTCGGGCGTCGGGCGGTCCACTTCGGAGGTCGGGATGTACCAACTGATCACCGAACTGGAGATCACGACGCGGGCCGCGGTTGGGATTGGCGCCGTGTTCTGGGAAGCATCGACCTGCGTAGCCGTGACGGACCACTCGCGCGTCAGGTGGTTCCACTCGAGCTGGTACCAGCGGTCGGCGCCCTGAAAGTAATCCCAAATGAAAGGATCGCGCGGCACCCAATCGTTTTCCGGATCGAGGTCGGACTCCAGTACGAGCGCGTAGACGAGCGAATGGGTCGGGTTGGCATCCGGAACCGGAGCGGAGAGCTCGGTGCGAACGACCCACATGGCGCCGCTCGGGAACTCGGCGGGCTCCGCCGCGCACACGGTGCGCACGCCGTCGTCGACCAGGTTGCAGGGGTACGCGGTATTGCCGAAGAGGCCCAAGACGCCGGCGGAATTGATCAGCTCACGCCGCGTCACAGCGCCGGCGATGTCGATAAACGTGTCGAAGAAGCTGCATTCGGTCTCCGGACCTAAGCTATCGACGCAGTCGTCGCTTGGGTCTTCCTCGAAGGCCTCGCATTCCGCCGAGATACGCGTGGGCGGCGAAACCACGCTCATGCCGGTGGGATCCTCGGCACCATCGAACTGTGAGAGGACGAGGAGCGTTGCGGTCGCATTCGCCGCCATTGTTCCCGCCTCGGTGCATTCGAACTTGGGCTCCCACACGAAAGGCGAACGAAAGAAGAGTCCTTCCCGATCGCCGGTCGACAGTAGCGTAACGTTCTCCAGATCGGCGACCCGGAGCCGGCCCGATTGCAGTCCGTCCCCTCGCACTTGAAAGCGAAACGGCCGCACCGAAGCGTCTGTCACGTACACCGCTTCAAGGATCACCGCTTCCACCGCCGGTGCGAGCAGGGCTTCGGTGTTTGCCCGCACGTTCGTCGGCGAGAGGTCTCGGACGATGTCAACGCCGCCGACGCGTTCGGGCTGAAGCACGATCACGGCGTCGGTGAAGTGCGGGATCTCCATGATGAGGCCTTCGCCGTCGTCGCTTACGCGCAGCGAAACGGGCTCAAGGATGCCGTCGCTGACCAATATGCCGCCCAGCAGGCCGGGCGCCGTTGCCCGAACTTCAAGCTCGGCGGGCTGACGAAAGACGAGACCGCTCGGCTCCAGCGTCACGCCCCGAAAGAGCTCTAGCCCATCGTCCGATTCGAGGGTGCCTTCGACGCCGTCGAGCACGGCGATCGACGCCGGATCGACGCCCTCGGGAAGTGAGTTCGCCGCCACGCGAAGCACGACGGTGCCGTCGGGGTTTCGAACCTCGAAGGCGTCGTGCGTAGCGCTCGTTCCATCCGAAGCCGCGTCGACGCCCTCGTCCACCGCTTCATCGGCGGCGGCTCCCATGTCCGCGGGGGCGTCGCTCGAGTCGCCGCACGCGATGAGAAGGACGAGCGCCCCGGCCAGCCTCACTGCGGCCTCAGTAGGTTGTTCGCAACCGCGACAAAGGGGGCGTCGTCGGCGTCGAGGGCGATGCCCACCGATTCGAGTGCGTCGCCGATCACGTCGCCGCGAAGCTCGAGCTGCGCGCGCTCGCTCCCCCTCGGGTAAAAGAGCATCGCGAAGCCCCGGCCTGAGATGCTTCGCCCCCCGGCAACCCATGGGCGTCCCTGTGAGTCTAGGACGGCGTCCACGTCCGAGAAGCGAAAGTCGTCGGGGCTCGCGAGCTCGACCTCCGTCCAGTTGGTCCCCTCGCGCACGCTCCAATAGAGTCCGTCGGCGCGCCCACCGACGAGGCCCGTCGAAACGATGTGCAGGTTTCCATCGGCGTCGATGAGCATTGAGCCGTGCACCCCGGCGCCGATGCCCGGCACGTCTTCGAGGGTCCAGCTTCCCGGGGTGCCGCTCGCGTGCCGAAGCACGGGCATCCCGGAAACGATCGCGAGGTAGGAAATGTGAACGGTGCCGTCGCCGGCGATGGCGACGCGGGCGTACTCGCCCGATTGATCGCCCGCGGCCGGCGTGTCCACCGTTTCCACGTCGAAGTCCGTACCGTTGAACACGGCGTGGCGAAGGGCGAGCGTTGCGCGGTCGAACCACACCACGTGGGGCGTGTCGCTCGCGTCCGTCGCGATGGCGAAATGCGTGAAGAGGTTGTTCACGTCCGAGTCGCCGATCGGAATGCCTCGCCAGGTATCGTCCAGCGTGGCGTAGTGCAAGCGAAAGGCGCTGTCGACGCTCAACGTAAAGAGCACGTGTGGCCGATCTCGGCTGTCGAGGGCGAGGGCGCTTCGATCGGAGAAGGGCCGGCCGAGCGATGTCGCCTCCGTCACGTTCGTGTCGGACCAGCCGTCGCCGTCACGGGCGAGGAAAAAGACGAAACCGTTCCGGTTTTCCTTCGCCAAGATCCTCTCGCCGCCGTCGCTCGCGATCGCGATGTTGACCTCGGCGCCGCAGCATCCGCTTGGCGTGAAGGGTTCCCGTTCAAAGCTGGTGAACTCGACGCCTGTGGAGACGTCGCCCGCGGCGTCCATGGCTGTATCCGCCATCACGCTGCCATCGCCGGCGTCCATCGGTGCCGCATCGGCCCCAAGGTCCGGGGCCACGTCCGCGTCGCGGGTTCCCAGATCGGCATCGCCGTCCGATCCACCGCATCCCAGTGCCAGCAGGCACAAACTCCAAGCTCTCATGTCGACTCCCGTGTGGTGAGCGCGCGGCGCCCACGTGTTCGAAGTCGTTAGTGACCGCCGAGGCGAAATCGATCAGGAGCCGGAGGGTTTTTTTTGAAGAAGCGCCTCGTAGGGGCTTCGGGCCTGGACCCAGTCGGCCAGACCTGGGTCGTCCAACGGGAGTTTTTCCGACAGATTGCCCGTTTGCAGGCGCTCCCGAAGAAGCGTGAGGGCCCGCCGCGTCCGGCTGGCTACGGTGCCGACGGGGATGTCGAGCACGACGGCGAGCTCCGGTCCCGTCATTCCTTCCCAAAAGCGAAGCTCTAGGAGGACCTGGAGCTCGAGGGGAATCGACTCGAGCGCCGATACGAGTGCGGCTGCCGTGTCCCGACGACCAAGCACGCTCGTCGGCGAAGGTCCGAGGTCGCGTAGCGACGACGTGAGAACGTTGTAGGAAGCGTCGCGCTTCGTTTTCCGGAAATGGCCGTACAGCTCGTAGCGCGCAATGGAAAAGAGAAACGTTCTCGGAGCGCAGTCGCCGCGAAACCGGGGCAGGCCTTCCAGGCACCCAAGGAACGTGCGCTGCACCAGATCCGAAACGTCTTCCGCGATCTTGAAGGCAAAGAAGTTGTAGATAGCGTCGAAGTGCCGGGCGACGAAGTTGTTGCCGGCGCTTCGATCACCTTTGCCCCATGCGTCGAGGAGGGCCCGGTCGTCATGTCTCACGCGGGCGCATCCCGTTGGGCACCAAGGGCGTGCCAGCGAAGCCCGAGGAGCACGAAGGCGGCGGCCGTGACAATGCCGTAGAGATCGATGGCGTATGCGGGCCATGCGATCATGGCAATCACGCCGGCGAGCGCGGCGAGCGCGACGACGTAGTAGTTGCGATCGTACATGTAGCCCGCGCCAAACCACACGGCGGTGAGCATCACTTGAATCATCGGGAGGACCACCTCCGTCCCCAATTCCAGCCACCATCCCACGGCGAACATGAGCGAGGTTCCGAGGAGGTTGATGGCGCCCACGTCGGTTACGCGAAGCATCTGAACGTTCTGCGCAAAACTCTCTCGTTTCAGGAAGCGCGTGACGACGACGTGAATGACCGCGTACGCGCCGAATCCGAGTGCTAGCGCGCCGCAGCCGATCGCCAGCATGCCTCGACGGTTCAGCACGCCCAGGACGATGAAGACCAGCGCCCAAAGGGGTGCCTGCCCCAAGATGACCTGCACCTTGAACTTGATGCCCACTCGGACGTCCGCGTCGTACTGCAGCTGCTCGAGTTCCTGGGCGCTTGCGTTGAGTCGACCGACAGCTTCGCGCGCGTCTTCGAGCTTCGTCCGAAGGTGCTCACGCCCGTCGTGAATGAATGCAAGATGCACTTCCGCGGCCTCGAGCGCGCCTTGCGCGAGGTCGTGGTGAAACCAGCGCTCGTGCAGCTGGGCGCGGGCGGCTTGCGGCCGCGGATCGTCGCGACATGCTTCGATTGCCCGGGCGAGGGTGCCTTCGATACGAGCGGCGCGTTGGGCAAATGACGCGGGGTCGTCCTCGAGGACCTCGAGCTCGGCTCTCGCCTCCTCCGTGAGTCGGTGACTTTCGAGGCGGCCCTCGATCAGCGAAAGGAGCTGACGGAGACTTGCATGACGCTGGTCGCGTTCAGGACGAAGGCCAACGCAGATCGCTTCGTAGAGCCAGCGCGGTACGGTGGATTCGTCACCGGGCCGGACCCGGTTTGCGAACACTGCTTCCACGAGCGTCTCCTCACTGTCGCCCTCGAAGGGTCGCACGCCAAAGAGCGCCTCGTAGAAGGTGACGCAGAACCCGAACTGGTCCGTCGCCTCGTCTGCGGTTTCGGCGAGCCATTGCTCCTTCGCCATGTAAGCGGGGCTGCCCAGTCGCGCGCCCGTTTGAGTGACCGTGAGCGAATCGCTGGCGAACGCGACAGCGTTCGGCGTCGATCCGCGAACGAGACCAAAGTCGGCTAGCCGAACTTCGCCGTCGTCGTCGATGAGGACGTTCGACGGCTTGACGTCGCGGTGGATCAGGCCGAGATCATGGGCCGCGACCAGCCCGCGCCCGACGGCAAGGAGGATGACGACAACCTCCTGCCATCCGCGGTGCGACTCCCCAAGCCACGCGGCGAGATCGCGCCCTTCGATGAGTTCGACCACCAGAAAGACGTCGCGCCCGTCGGTGCCGATCTCCAACACGCTCAGCACATTTGGATGCCGGAGCTTGGCGAGTGCTCGGCCCTCTTGCAGCAGGCGCTGATTGAGCTCTCCGGACTGATCCAGGGGACCGCGCGCGATGAGCTTCAGGGCCACGCGGCGGTCGAGCTCGGGATCGTACGCTTCATAGACGCGGCTCGTGCCGCCGCGCCCGATCAGTCGGCGTACCTCGTATCGGCCAAGGCGCACGGGAGGAGGGTCCTCGCCAAAGAGCTCGCTGATCACCGACCGATGAACACGCCGTCGCTCGAACTCGGAGAGCACGTGTTTAGCGTACCAGGGACCGCTGGGGCGGTCATGAGCGTTCCCGGCCAAGGTGCGTTCGCGAGCCGTTCCTGCAGCGAGGATCCTCGTCCGACGGAGCGATCGGAAGCGAGCCACGGCGCTCCGCGACCTTTCGCCGGCCGTCTGCCAGGTAAGCTGGGCACGCGCGAAGGTCCCGGTCGCCAGCTACACCAAGACGACTTCGTCGCCATCGACGGCTTCGACGGCCACCAGGCTGCGCGTCTCTTCGTCGCGCTGGAGCGCCGTATCGTAGAGCTCCGCGAGCAGTGTGGGATGGTCCCGGATCACTTCCTGAAACGCGTCGCGGTCGAGCTGCAGGGCCACCGTGGGGTGCTCCGCGCGCACCGTGGCATTTGCCGGCCGGCGCAGGACGAGCGAAATTTCCCCGGCGACTTCGCCTGGTCCAAGGCTCGCGATTTGCACGCCGCCTTCGCCTTCGACGACGACGCCGCCGCTCGCGATGAGCGAGAGCCGATCGTTTTCCGAGCCGGCTTCGATGATGACGTCGCCCGGCTCGAAATGGGCCGTTTCAAAGCGTGAGATCAAACCGTGTCGTTGTTCGCGCGGTACGGCCGAGAGCACCTCGCTGTGACGCAGCAGATTCGAAACCATGCGGCCCCGGCAAAACTCGGCGAGGCGCTGACCGATTTCTGGCGTGGCGATCGCAAGCTCTTCGAGCTCGTCGCGGCTGATCGAAAGCACCGTTCCCGGACCCTCGGCTTTCACGGTGGCGGCACGCGGCGCGTCGCTGACGAGGGCCATTTCGCCAAAGAGCGCGCCAGGTCCAAGCTTCGCAAGCAGCGTTCCGTCTTCGCGCACCACGGCCAGCATGCCTTCGGCAAGCACGAAGGCTTCGGTGCCTTCTTCGCCTTCGGCAATGATCACATCGCCGTCTTCGAGGTCCTGCTCTTCAAAGGCATCGAGCAGCTCGGTGAGCGGCGCGGGCGTCAGGTCCGAAAAAAGCGGAAGGCGCGGCAGCGTGCCGCCCGGGTCTGCGGGGATTTGCGCTTTGGCCAACGCGGCCTTAGCGACTTCGACCAGGTCCCCATCGACGTCTTCGGGCTGGGCGCCGCCCGCTGGAAGGGGCGGCGGGGCCGGCGGTGCGTCGCCGAGGCGCTTTGACCCTTCGCCAAAGGCCTTGGCGATCGCCTCCATCGATGCGTCCGCGGCGATGGCGGCAAGCACGGCGCGCGGAAGGTCGCCGCGTCCGACAAAGGCCGCCACCAGCGACTCGGGCGCATCGTCGTCGTGCTCGTGGGCGAGGTAGCGCGCCACCTCCAGGGCCGCGTGAAGCTGCGTTGGGTCATGACGAATCAACGCCACGGCGTCGCGAAAGGCCATGCGGGGCGCCGGCGAGGCGGCGGGAAGGGGCGGGGGAGCTTTCACCATCGGGGGAGGAGGCTACCGCGAAACGGCCGCCGCCGCCGGATCGTTTAGGCCCGGCGTTCGAATCGCGCGCGGGGTCGCATCGAAGCGCCGTCTTTCCATCGATTCGGCTATGGTGGCGCCATGGATGGCTCTGCCGCCTCGACGCTTGTCGCCAAGCTCACCGCCACCGTGTCGAAGGTGCTTGTTGGCAAGGAAGATCGGGTCGAACTCGCCCTCGTAGCGTTTTTGGCGCGTGGTCACCTGCTGGTCGAGGACGTGCCGGGCGTGGGCAAGACGACGCTTGCGCGGGCCCTGGCGGCGGCCGTAGGCCTCGACTTTAGGCGGGTGCAGTTCACGTCCGACTTGATGCCCACGGACGTGCTCGGTGGCAGCGTGTATGAGCGCGAGTCCGGTCGCTTTCGCTTTGAGGCAGGCCCCGTGTTCACGCAGGTGCTCTTGGCGGACGAGATCAACCGCACGACGCCGCGTACCCAATCGGCCCTCCTGGAAGCGATGGGCGAGCGGCAGGTGTCGATCGACGGCGAAACACGTGCGCTGCCCGAGCCCTTCTTTGTGATCGCCACCCAAAACCCTCAGGACTTCTTTGGCACCTACCCGCTGCCCGAGTCGCAGCTCGATCGCTTTCTGATCCGTACGAAGCTCGGCTACCCGCCCCCCGAGGCGGAGCGCCGCGTGCTGAGCCGTGCGTCGGGCGGCGATCCCGTCGACGCGATCGACGAGCCCATCGGTGAAGCCCAATGGGTGGCGGCGCAGCGCGCCGCGGACGACGTGCGCGTGGAGGATCCGGTCTACGACTACCTGCACGCGCTGATCCTGGAAACGCGCGAACACCGCATGATCGAGGTCGGAGCCTCCACACGGGCGGCGCTGGCGTTCGCGTCGGCGATTCGCGCCCGGGCGATCGTGCGCGGCCGCGACTATGCGATTCCGGACGATGTGAAGGCCCTGGCGGTGCCGGTCCTCGCACACCGCATTCGGCCGAAGGGTGAAACGGGCACGGCCGCCCGAACGGCGGCCGAGCGCATCATGCGCGAGCTGCTCGACAGCGTGGCCGTGAGTCTTTGAGGGCGCCGCTTTCCGCGCTGGATCGTCGCGCAGACGAGCGCCCACGCCGATCCGGCCCTAGACACCTGGAGCGGGCGAAAGCCCACCTGGTGAGAAATGCGGGCGATGGTTGGGATGGGCGCTAAGGCCACGACGATGAACGCCAAGGCGCAGGCCGGGCCCCGGGGGCTTCGCGCGTATCTCCGGAAGATGCGACGCCGCCGCTTGGGTCGGTCCTTTCGCTTCACGCGCGAAGGCAAAGTGTTCATTGCGGTGACGGCGGGCGTGGGCATCGCCGCCATCAATACGGGGAACAACCTCCTCTACCTCGTCCTGGGTCTCTTGCTGAGCCTTCTTCTTGTAAGCGGCACGCTCAGCGATTTAGCCCTCTACAAGCTGACGCTTCGGCGCTACGCGCCGCAGCGGCTGGTGGTCGGCCTACCGAGCCTCTTCGAGATCGAAGTGAAGAACCGCAAGGGGCGCGTTCCGAGCTACGCGCTGGAGATCGAAGATCTCGCCAAGGATGAGACCATCGCCGAGCGGCGCTGCTTCTTTTTGAAGGTGGCGCCGAAGAAGTCGCAGGTCGCGTCCTACGAGCGCGTGCCCAAGCGGCGCGGCCCATTGCAGATGGAGCGGGTGGTCGCGCGTACGCGCTATCCCTTCGGGCTCATCGAGAAGGGCCAGCGCTACCGGCTTGAGGATGAGCTGATCGTCCTGCCGGCGCCGCTCCCGGTGCCGACGCCGCCCCTGCACGGCGCCCATCGCGGCGACGATGAAGCGGCGAAGGTGCGCGGTCGCGGTACGGAGGTCCTTGGCCTGCGCGAGTACCGCACGGGCGACGATGCGCGCTCGGTGCATTGGCGACGAAGCGCCAACCTGGATCGGGTGGTCGTGCGTGAACGGGCGAAGGCGGCGCAGGGGGTGCTGGTGCTTCGCGTCGACAACGCTTTTCGTGCCGCGGGGGCGCGGCGCGACGCGGCGGAAGCGTTGGAAGGCTGGAACGAAGCCTTCGAGCGGCGCATTTCCGCTGCGGCGTACTTGGTTGAGTGGGCCCTTCGCCAGGGTATGGGCGTTCAGGTGCTGCTGCGCGGCGAAAGCTCCACGGTTGCGGGTCCGGGTCAAGGCGATGCGCTCCTTCGTTTTTTGGCCCTCGCAGATGCCACGGAGCAAACCGATCCCTTTGATGAGGTTGCGCCCCACGCGACCGTTTGGGACGTACGCGCGCCATGATGCGGAGGGCGGTCTAGTGGGCTTCGCGCGCCTTCACACGCTGGTCGCGTACGTGCTTGCGGGCATGGGGCTCTTTGCGCTCACGCTCGGCGACGAGCTGAGCGGCGCCGCGAGCGCGGCGATCTTTGTGGGCTACGCGCTCAGCCCCTTCGTCCGTCAAAAGCACTACGGGCCGCGCTACACGCAGCTGTGGAACGGCGTCATCGTGGCGGTGCTGCTCCTTCAGGTGCTTCGCGCCTTTGGCGGCGCCTCGATTCTCTCCTTGGGCATCGAGTTTGCGGCGGCTCTGCAGATCGCGAAGCTTTTTCATCGCGTCGAAGCCCGTGACTACCAGCACATCTTGGCGCTCGCGATGCTGCACCTCGTCGCCGCCACCGTGCTCACCACGGGCTTTGAATACGCCCTTGCGTTCATCACGTTCGTCATCGTCTTACCGTGGATGTTTGCGCTCACGCATCTACGCGACGTGATCGAGAAACACTACGGCAGCGAAGCGGAGGGCGCTCAGGCGGCGCGCGCGAAGGAGGTGCTGCGTTCCCGCAAGATCGCCGGCCCGCGTTTTCTGGCGTGGACCGCCGCCCTTTCGGTGCCGCTCTTCGTGGCGACGGCGGCCTTCTTTGCGCTCTTTCCACGCGTGGGCATGGGCTTTCTGTCCTTTGGCGGCTCGAACGGCCGCAACGTTGCCGGCTTTGGCGCCGACGTGCGTCTCGGCGGCTTCGGCCGCATTCGCGACGACGCGACGGTGGTGATGCGCGTGCGGCCGGGCGATTCCGGGCGTCGAAGCTTTCGACTTCGCGGCACGTCCTTCGACCGCTACGAGGACGCCCGATGGAGCCGCACCTCGTCGCCGCCGCGCCGGGTGCGTGAAGACGGTACGGGCTACTACGCGCTAACGAACGTCCGGGTGCCGGTGGAGAGCGAACGGCTCGACATCGTGCTCGAGTCGCTGGAGGAGCAGGTGTTCTTCCTTCCCACCGGCACGCTCGGTCTCGATGTGCCGCCCCGGGTGCGCGGCGGCATCGATGTCTACCGCCAGCTCGATCTCACCCGCGGCTTCGACGTGCGCTACCGCGAGTCCGATGGCCTTGAGGTGCGCTACTCGGCGGTGGTCGACCCGAACGTGGACTACACGCCGGAACCTTTTGACGAAGACTCCCGTCCGATCTACCTGCAGCTTCCCGGCGGCATGGAGCGTATCGCGCGCCTTGCCCGCGACATCGCTGGCGAAGGAAGCGATGCGCAAAAGGCGGAGCGCATTCAGGCTTGGCTTCGCGGTGAGAGCTTCAGCTACAGCCTCACGATGCCGGACACGCGCGGGCGCGATCCGCTCGAAGTGTTCTTGTTCGAAGCGCGCCGTGGCCACTGCGAGTACTTCTCGTCGGCGCTGGCGGTCATGCTGCGTACGCTTGGCATACCGAGCCGAAACGTCACCGGTTTCGTTGGCGGCGTCTTCAACCGCTACGGCGAGTACTGGGCGATTCGGCAGGGGGACGCCCACAGCTGGGTCGAGGCGTACGTAGACGGGGCCTGGCGAATCTACGACCCCACTCCTTCCGCCCATCGATTGGCCGCGCCGGAGGAGGGCGCCTTCTCGGATTTACGCGCCTTTGTTGACGCGATGCGCATGCGCTGGACCCGTAACATCGTCGGCTACGATCTGCGCGATCAGGTCGACGGCCTGCGCACCGTACTGCGCTGGTTTCGCTCGCGGCAAAACCGGGACGAAAGCGCAGCGGCGGAGAGCGAGCCCGTCGATCGTCGCCCATGGCTTGCGGCCGCGGCCCTTCTAACGCTGGCGTTTCTTTGGCGTCGTCGACGGCAACGATCGCACCTCGCAGCGCCAGCGAAGGCAGCGCTCATCGTCGACCTCTACGGCCTGCTCGAAGCGCGCCTGGCGCGTCGCGGCGTGGGCCGGCCGGCCCATCGAACGCCGCGTGAACACGTCGACGCCCTTCGCGAAGGCGACGACGAAGACGCAGCCCTCGCGGAGGAAGTCACCGCTGCTTACGAAGCGGCGCGCTTCGGCGGCAGCGCGCTCAGCGTCGAGCGCGAGCGGACGCTGCGAAAGGCGATCGCGCAGCGGTCATGAGCGCCGCGCTACTGCTCGATGCAGTCGACGAACACCGAGCCACATGCTGCGTTAGCGCTCTCGGAGGCAGCGCAGACGGAGAAGGCGTTTCTGGAGTCGTCACACGCCCCGCATTCCGCATCGCCCCGGGCGCGACAATCGTCGCTGCAGCAAATGAAGGCTTCCAGTTCGTCGATGCAGAACGTGTTGAGGCATGCTGCTTGCGAGTTGAAGAGGCACGTCCGGCAGAGTGATTCCGGCTCAAAGAACGATGCATCGCAACTTGCAAACGCAGTCTCGATGTTCGCATCGCGGCATCCGACACACATCGGGGACGGGTCGTCTGAGCTACATTCGCACGCGCGAATCTGGGCGCTTTCAACGCATCCGAAGAAGGTCGTCACCTCCGCTTCGCTGCACACCGAGGTCTCTGGTATCTCGATCGGAACAGAATCGCACGTACGGAAGTCATCGACCGCGGCGCTGCAAGACCCGAGTAACAGCATGATGAAGGCAGCGTGACCGGCGCGCGTCCTCGGAATGCGGTCGCTCATTTAGAAATGCCCTCGGACGGAACAGCTGAGCGGGCCGCATTGCACGGCGAGATCGTCCTCATCGGGCGTCGTGAGAATCCACCAAAGGGCGCCAGCGCCCACGAGGGCGACGCCGCCAAAAAGCGTAACGTCAGCAGCGATGGCGCGGGTTCGAAGCTGATCGATGTCGTCGCGGTCCGATGCGACGCAGCGCCCGTCGAAGCAGCGATCGCTCAGATCGCTGTTCTTCTGCGCGGCGAGCACGGCAAGCGTTGCGCCCGCGACGATCGACGCGCCGCCGACGGCGAGAAGCACGGCGGGGCCCACGCGCGAAGGCGGTTCGAGGGCGCGCTCTCGCGCGGCG
>JBCCRV010000144.1:0-12814 GCA_039201085.1 Myxococcota bacterium
CATTTAGCGAGGGCTTCGAAGAGCACCGCCCGTTCGATGGCGCCCAAATGCGCGTCGAGATTAAACCCCTCCACCACATCGGGAACGCTCACGGCCGTGGCCGTGGCCGCGTTCGCTTCGATGCGCCCGCCAAGGTCTTCGACTTCGATCACATCTTCTGCGGCGAGGGCCACGCCCCGTTCGATGCGGTTTTCCAGTTCGCGAACGTTGCCTGGAAAGCTCTGCCGTGAAAGCCACGCGAGCGCGTCGTCGTCGAAGCGAAGGTCGCGGGACTGAAGCGCGTTGTGCTTGGCAAGGAGATGGGAAGCGAGGGGACGAATGTCCTCGGGACGTTCCCGGAGGGCGGGAAGCTCGAGGTGGATCACATTGAGTCGATAGTAGAGGTCTTCGCGAAAGCGTCCCGCCGCCACCTCGTCCGCAAGTTCCCGGTTGGTCGCCGCAAGCACACGAGCCGCAAAGGCAAGCTCGTCCGAACCGCCAACGGGTCGAACGCGCTTCTCCTGCAGGACGCGCAGGAGCTTGACCTGAAGCGAAAGGGGCAGCTCACCGACCTCGTCGAGAAACACCGTGCCTTCGCCGGCCGCGCGAAAGAGGCCTTCCTTGGCCTTTAGGGCTCCGGTGAACGCGCCCTTTTCGTGCCCAAAAAGCTCGCTTTCCATCAGATTTTCGGGAAGCGCGCCGCAGTTCACCACGCGAAAGGGCTTGTCGGCTCGCTCGCTTTGCTCATGCAGGGCGCGGGCAACGAGCTCTTTGCCCGTTCCGCTTTCGCCGGTGATCAGCACGCTCGTGCGTGCCTTCGCGGCACGCGCAATGGTGCTGCGCAGCTTTACCATCGGCTGACTGATGCCAATGAGTCCACCGCCGCCCGACAGCCGGCTGCGCAGGGCGTCGTTCTCTTCGACGATGCGCCGCTTTTCAATGGCCTTTTCGAGCGTGGCGAGGAGCACGCTGTTTTGAAAGGGCTTTTCGAGGTAATCGTACGCGCCCTTGCGCATCGCCTCCACGGCGCGCTCCGTCGTCGCGTATGCCGTAAAGAGCACCACCTGAGTGCTGCGGGCGCGCTCCTTTACGGCCTCGAGCACATCAATGCCGGTGCCGTCCGGCATTTTCAGGTCCGTCAGCACCGCATCGAAGGGTTCGTCGGACTTTAGCTTCGCACGCGCGTCGGCCACCCCAGTGGCGAACTCCGCCTCGTGGCCGGAGCGCCGCAGGAGCACTGCGAGCATTTCCCGCAGCGCTCGCTCGTCGTCGACCACGAGGATGCGTGAACTCATCGCGGTTTAGACCGCCTTCACCGTGTGCGGGGCCCGCAGAGCAAGGAAGCAGGGGTGTGGGCACATTTCAAGGAGGCGTGACGCGGACATCGGGCAAGAGGGCGGGGCGGGTTTGGTTCAACGTCAAGGAGGTTAGAAACCCGCTTTGCGATCGTCGCCCGGCTTTGCGGGACCGAGGGCGACGGCGTGGACCGCGTCGACGTCCACCACCATCGTTCCCTTTTCTTCGCGCATGTCGAGGACGGCATACGACCCTTGAAGGTCGGCGGTCTCTACGGTCTTCAGGACCATCGCGTGGCCGGGCTGGCCGATGTAAAAGGATAAGCGATGGTCCGAGCCGCAACGATAGTTCGTTCCGTCCTTCGAAAGTCCGCCGCGTTCCGCGAGGACGTCCATCGCAGCGCTCAGGGTGCTTGCTTCCATAGTTCCGGGATGGTCGTGGCCGACGCCAGCGTGGTCAAGGGCGAAGGGGGCGGCGTGTCAGCAGCGCTTCTGTGTGCGCTCCTTCTCGCGGCGGCATGCGCCCCATCGGCCGTGCGCGCAGGAAGGCGCGCGATGGCCCGTGGCGACTACGACGAAGCGACCGAGCAGTTCGAAGTTGCGGCCCAAGCGGATCCGGACGACGCCGCACGCTGGCGGGACCTCGCCCGGGCCGAACTGCTGGCAGACCGGCCAGCGGGCGCTCGACGGGCCTTTGCGCGAATGGCGGCGCTGATGCCCGGCGACCCCCATCCGGTGGTCGAAATTGGTTTTGCCCACGAACTTGAACGCAACTACGACCGGGCCCTTGAGAGCTACCTTCGCGCCGTTCGAACGTCGCCCGAAAGCGCCTACGCGTACCGCGTTTTGGGCACGCGGCTCCTCCGATGGGGGCGAGCCGACGAAGCGCTTGGGCCATTGCAGCGCTCGCTCGAACTCGAGGCCCATGCGGAAACGTTTAAAGCGCTCGCGCTCGCTCGGCATGGCGCCGGTGACCGCACTGGCGCGATCGAAGCCTATGAGTGGGGCCTGGAGACCTTCACGGCCCACCTTGGGCTACGGCTTGGACTTGCGGCGCTCCTTGTGAACGACGGTGCCTTCGCGCGCGCCCTCGCGGTGTACGAAGGCATCAGCCAAGACGTTCCCGGTTTTGCCGCGGCACATGCGGGTCGCGCAATACTCCTGCACGAACTCGGGCGAGAAGACGAAGCCGAAGCCGCCTTTGAACGCGCCGCGGAGGTCGCCGACGGGCAGGGCGACTATGCCGAGCGGCTCGAAACGTACCGCCGGCTTCGGGCCGACTCGGCCGAGGCTCAGACGCCTCGGTAGTTCGGCTTTCGCTTCTCTCGAAACGCCGCAAGCGCCTCGAGCCGATCCTCCGACGCGAGGGTGCGTTCGTAGCAGCGCCGCTCGTGGAGCAATCCCGCGTCGAGGCTGAGGTCGCTCGCGGCGTCGATCGCTTCGAGGGCAGCGGCGACAGCAATCGGCGCCGCACTCTCGAAGGGCGCCGCGAAGCGGAGGGCACAATCCAGGGCGCTTTCGCCTTCTTCCGCCACCTCGCTGACCAGGCCGAGGCTCAATGCTTGAGCGGCGCTCACACGCTTCGAAAGAAGAATGAGCTCCTTGGCCTTCGCTTCACCGACGATGCGCGTGATCCGTTGGGTGCCGCCGGCGCCGGGAATGATCGCGAGGGATACTTCCGTAAGTCCGAGCGAAACGTGTGGGGCCGCCACGCGAAAATCGCAGGCAAGCGCCACTTCCAGGCCGCCGCCAAACGCCACGCCGTTGAAGGCCGCGACGGTGGGAATTGGCAAACGATCGATGGCGTCGAAGGCTCCACGGTAGAGGCCCAAGAAGTCACGAACGTCTTCCACGTTCATGTCTTTTCGTTCCTTTAGGTCCGCACCGGCACAAAAGGCGCGCTCGCCGGCGCCCGTTAGCACCACTGCCCGCACATCGCTCGCCAGGCCACGCGCGAGCTCGCCCAGGCGTCGTACGACCGCGCGCGACAGCGCATTCATGCGACTCGGTCGATCGATCGTCCAGATCTCAAAAGCGCTGCGCCGCTCCACCCGTACTTCCGGCTCCGTCATGGGCCGGACCTTGGCCGCCGGGCCGTGAAGACGTCAAGCACCTTGGCGTTCGAACGCAGACGTCCTGCCGAGGGATCGATCAGCGTCTGTTCACGCGCTAACGGAGTCCGGCGTAGACAAGGAAATCACGCAGGTCCCGGCGCAGCCGCGCGTCCACGTCCGTTGCGCCCGCCGCGCCGGCTTGGATGCGCTGGCGCGACTCTTCGTAGCGATAGGCCTCGGCGTCGAGAACGAGCACCTGCGCACCGGAACGCGCGACCACGATCCGGAGCTGATTGGGGGGCGGCGGCGGAAACACGTCTCCGCGCACGCGGTCGTCGTCGGACACCCACTCGACGCCAAAACGCGGCGCCTCGCCCGGCGTTCCCACCCGTAGGTCGACCTGGACGTCGCGGTCTGAACCTTCCACGCTGAATTGGGCGGCAAACGCCTCGCCCGACGCGACCCCCGCATCGTCGCAAGCTTCGCGTACGACCTGAAGCGCGCGCGCCTCGGGCAACACCAAGCTTTCACGGGTACGCCCCGTCGACGCGGGACCGCAGGCGCTGGCGACCAAACCCACGACAACGATCGCAACACTTCGGGTCAGAGGAGCAAAGAGAGTCATTCGAGCGTGATGGGGTAGCGGGTGACCATTTCCGGTCCGTCAAAGGTGGGAAAGCGCATGCCGCGTGCAATGCGCCGCAAGCAATCGCCCGCTTCGCTTCGGGTGACGGAGGCCGGACCTCGAAGATTCACCCGGGTTACTCGGCCGCTGCCCGCGATTCGCAGGCCAAAGGTGAGACGGCCGCGCGGCGTTTCCTCCGGCGGAACCAGCACCAAGCATCGCTGAATGCCGCCGAAACGGGCGTCGAACTCGGACTCGATCTGAGCGGCGCTGAGCTGCGCCTCGCCGCCTGCTCCGTCCGCGTTTAGCTCGCGTGGACCGCCTTCGCCGAGATCGTCGCCCGTCGCGACCTCGCCATTTCCGAGCTGCATTGAGGCGGCGCGGCGCGTACGCCGGCCCCTACGACGCCGTCGTCGCATCGAGGGCGCTTCGCGAACCTCTTCTTCTTCCGCGGCCTTTTCTACGGGCGGCGCCGCGGCCAGCTCGGGCTCGGCCAGCGGCAAAAGGCCGTTGAGGTACGCATAGGCGGCCGCGCCCCAAAGGGCCGAGGCCACCAAAAAGCCCGAAACGAAGCGCACCACGCGGGGGTGGTAGCACAGGGGCGCGAGCGTCGCGATTCGTTGACCGCACTTGCGGTGGCGCCTACCGTTCTCGCAGTGCGGGTCCTTGCGATAGTTGGCTGCCTCTTGGCGGTTTCCGCACAGGCCCAAGGGCCCGTGGCGCCGCCGGCGGAGCTTCCTGAAGCGCCTCCGTCCGAGGCCGACAGCGCCGCGCCCGACGGCGAAGGCCCCGTAGTCGAGGCGGACGCGCCCGAAAGCTCGGACGACGCAGTGATTGAAGACGCGCGCGAACGCACCGGTGTGCCGGCGAGCGAGGGTGTTCTTGGCCCGGGTGCGGACGGTGTGGAGTCACCGCAGGTTCGGGCGGACACGCCACCGGAAACCGCGCCGACGGGAACCGCGCCGCCCGCGGCCCGCCGCCTGAGTGCCGAAGAAATGGAAGCGGCGCTCGAAGCGGAAGGACGCCGCGGGCCACGCACGGAGGTGCAGCAGCTCGATTCGGAGCGTCCGGGGGATGCGGAACGGCTGCGCGGAGAACGGTTTGCCGACGGTGAGGACGCCGCCATCGAGCCGCTTGTGCCGTGGCGCTTCACCGGACGGCTCGGCGTTGGCGTGGGCGTGCGCACGAGCGCCCGCGAGGACTTTCAGCAAAACGTGCTCTCCCCCGCTTACTTTGCCCTGCGCGGCGGGGTCGTGCTTCCGCGAATTCACTCGACGGGTCGCGTGGCCATTCGGCATGGTCTCTCGCTCGGTGCATCCGCGAACATCAATCGCGACGGCACCTATCCGAGCGGTGTTCAGCCCTGGCGCCAGTGGACCTTTACGCCGTCGTACGAATTTCGACTCTCGACGAAGGTCGAGCTCCCCGCCCTTGAGGGCGTTGCGCGGATCGGTGTGCCCATCGCAGTGGCCCCGGACCCGACCACGGGACTTGAGCTTGGCGTCGGCGCCCAATACAAGTTTCTGGCGGGCTTCGGGATATACGGCGAAGTGATCTACAACGTGTTCTTCGGCGGGAACGCCCGAAACGGGGAGGGCACCCAACACCATCTCATCGCCCTCGAGCTGGGCCTCGTGTGGGAGCTCGAGCGCCTATGAAACGACTTCTTCCCTGTCTTGCGCTCCTGCTCGTGGGCCCCGCACCCGGTAATACCGGCGGGTGCGCGGCGTCTCAGGAGGATGACGGCGCAGACTTTCTCGCGTTCTGCCTCGAATCACGCTCCTTTGCATGCCTTCGCGCGGAAGCTCGGGGCGAAGAGGTGGATGTGCAGGCCTGCGTCGACGCGGCCCTGGAGAGCTGCGAAGCGATTGGCTTCTGGCCACCCTCCTGCGAACCACCGCCTCGCATCCGCGAAACAGATGCGTGCATTGACGAGCTACGCCGTAGCGACAACCTAAACCTCCGCCTACGCGGCGACGACGGCCTGCCGGAGATCGACGAGTGTCGGCTGTGTTCTTGAAGCGCGTCTGGGCCCTCGGCCTTGCCGTGGCCCTCGGCGGTTGCGCCGCCTATGCGTCGCGATCGGACTACGCGGCCTACCGTCGCTACCGCCTCGCGAGCTCCGAGATGGACGAGCTCCGCGCCATGCGCGACTACTTGGAAGCCCATCCAAACGGGCGATTCGAGCCGGAGATTCGCGCGGACTACGAAGCCTTCGAAGGCGACTACTACGAGGACGCGCGCTCGACGCAGGCAGGCCTACGGGCGTACCTCGAGGTGTATCCACGGGGCCGCTTTCAAGAAGAAGCGGCACGACGACTTGCTGCGCTTTCCACGGTACGGTCGCGACGCGTGAACGATGACGCGGAACGCCGGACCCGCGAGCAAGCCGAGCGCGACGCTGCCCTTGCAGAGCGCCGTCAATGGGCCGACCGTGCCGTCGCCTATTGGAGCCGCGTTCTGCTCGGCGTTTCCAACTGGGACGTACCGATGGAACAGGTCGTCGCCGATAGCGCCGACTTCGATCAAGCGTTCGTCGCTGACCCCCGTCCCCGATGCAGCGCGACCGAGTGCGTGAAGTTCTACGCGCTGTCCTACGGCATCACCGCCGTCGGCCAAACGCGTCTGGAGCGGCGCATCGAACTCGCGCTTCGGCTGCGGCTGGACGAAGGACGTTTGGTCGGCGCCGAGCTTCTGATGCCGAACCGCGGGTTTTCCCGCTGGTACGAACTCGAGAACAACACTCCAGTGCTCGACGCCGATCCGGAAAGCCGGCAGGCCACCATCGAATGGGCCCTCGCTCGCATCATTCCGATTCTTCGCGAGACGGTGCCGACGGCCGCCGCCGTTGACGTTGCGTCCGAGCCGATCGATGCGCTTGGGGTGCAACCGGCCAGCCTCGCGGATTCGCAGGCGGAGGAGGTCGAAGCGGAGGAGGTCGACGTCGCCGACGAGGAAGGTGAAATGGCGCTCGTTCTCCCCCTCGTGCTGCAGGCGTTGGAGCATGAGAACGTGCGCGTCGTCGTGTTCGCGGCCGCCGATGAAGACGAAGGTGACGCTTTCGACGGCTTTCAAATTCGCGTGATTCATGAGGAGGTCGAAAACGCCGAGGGCGCAGCCCAACCGGATGAGGCGGATGGCTGAGGGCGCCCAAGACACGCCCGACCTCTGGGAAAGCGAACGACTGGCGAGCGACGCCATCGGTCGGCTGATCGAGTTTTGGGGCTTCAAACGCAACATGGGCCGGATCTGGACGCTCCTTCACCTGCGCGGCACCCCCCTTTCTTCCGTCGACATTCAGCGGCTCCTGCAGATGTCGAGCGGCGCCGTGTCCATGACCACCCGGGAGCTCGCCCGCTGGGGCGTTGTCGAAAAGGTCTGGCTACCCGGCGAGCGCCGCGAGTACTTCGCCGCTGAAGGCAACCTCTGGAAGATGATTCGCCGTGTGTTCCGCGAACGCGAACGGGCGGAGGTGCTCGATGCGATCGACGCCCTCGAAGAGGCACTCGAGTTCACGGCGCGAAAGGCCGCCGCGCCGAGCGGTGGTAGGACACACGCCGCAGAGCAGGGGCGCCGATTGAAGGAGCTCCTCGACTTTGCGCGTCTCGGTCTCCGCCTGCTCGATCTCTTGGTGGACGAAGGGCGCGTGGACATCTCGCCGCTCATCGGTGCCGTCCTCAGCGGCGGAACGCCGGCGCCGTTTAGGAAAGAGAAGGGCGGCTCGAGTTAGCGCGCTGCTGTAGTAGGCTCGGCCTGTGGGCGGGAGACTCTCGGAGCTACTGGAAGCGAAGCTGGTGCGGCGCGCGCTCGCGCTCGCGATCGTGCTTTCGCTCATCCCCCATCCCGCCCTCGATCGACTTTGGCCGTACTTTCTGGGTCTCTTTACGGTCGAGTTTGTGCTGCGGCTGCTCTTTGGAAAGCGCACCTGGAGCAGTGCACTTTTCCTCATCGTCGATTTCGTCGCGTTGCTTTCCTTTGTGCCCGCCCATTGGATCGGCGCCGCTCCGGGAGCCGTTCGGCTTCTTCGCCTCGCGCGCCTCGTCATGCTGCTGCGATTCACTCGCGAGCTCGCCCAAGACGTGTACCGCGTGCTCACCCGTCGCGAGCAGGTGCGGCAGCTTTCCTTTGTAACCGCATCGGTCTTCGGGCTTTCATTTGTCGCGGCCGTGCTCATGCACGCGTTTGCGTGGCCAGGCCCGCCACCCCATTTCGCTGAACAGGTGTGGTGGGCGTTTCGCCAAGTGGAGAGCCCAGACAACCTGGTGCCAACGCTCGAAGAGCATCCGGCCGTGATTGCGCTCAGCTTGGGGCTCACGATCATCGGCATCTTTGTCTTTAGCTACCTGATCGGTTTGGGCACCACCATCGTGGAGCAGGTCCTGGCCGCCGAAAAGCGCCGGCCGGTTCCCTACGAGCGACATACAATCATCACGGGTCCGCTTCACGGCACCGAGTCGATGGTCGACGAGTTCGTACGCATCTACACGAAGAACGCCGCGCTTCGCCGTCTGCGCCTAGGCGAATTCTGGCGCTGGCTGCGCGGAAAGGGGCCGAAACCGCGGCGACACGCGCTGCCGCGAATCACCTTGCTTGGAGAACGCGAGCCAGGCTTTCTCTACGAACCACGCATGCGCTGGGTCGTGCACCGCCAAGGGAAGGGCGCCAACGGAGCCGACCTTCGCCTCGCAGGTGCACCGAAGGCGAAGCGCGCCGTGATCCTTAGCGACCCGCGCGAAGGAGACGCCGCTGCCGTGGCCACACTCTCAGCGTTGCGTGCACAGAACACTCAGGCCGATGTGTTTGTGGAGGTTCAGCATCCGGAAACGGCGGAGCTCGCCCGCGACATCGGCGGAACGGGCACCTTTGTCCTCGACGCGCCACACTTCGTTGGTCTCTTCCTTGCGCATCACCTCACCGTTCCGCGGGCGCGCGAGGTGTTCGCTGAACTAATGAGCGCCGACGGCAATGAAATGTACACGCATTTCTACGTCGACGGCGGTGAGTCGCTTCGAGCGAAAGGCACCTTCGCCGAAGTCGCGCGGGACGCCCACGAGCGCTACGGCATCACCCTCGTCGGAGCCTTTGTCGCCCCTGAAACGGTCACCCGCGGCGAGCATGCGCTCCTTCGCCTTGACCATCTATCCCCGTGGCTCAACCCGCACCGAGCGCCGGAAGAAGACGAAGAACTCGCCGCGCTTGTGGGCACGGAGAACGGGATCACGCTCGACACCGAACTCGTTCAAGGATTCTTCGGGATCGCACCTACGTACCTGCCGCTTCGCCGCGCCTGCCGAGACCTTCGCGCAAAGGGCCCGCCGTCCACCGAAGCCCACCGCGGCCTCTTTGGCCGTTCCGCCTCTGGCCCGAAACGGGTGCTCGTGTGCGGCGACGGCGAGGTCCGCCGTCCACTGATCGAGTCCCTCGCACACTTCGTCGAAGGCCTGGAAGTGGATGTTTTTGGATCAACCGGCGCGGCCGCGGAAACCCTCGAAGGGGAAGGGCGCGCGCGATTCATCGCATCCAACGACCAACCCGCCGACGCTGCGGCACGATTTCTCGAATCGGACGTGGAAGCCGTTGTGTTTCTGGCGGAGCCGGGGATCACGGACGACACGGACGCACACACGGCGCACTCGGTCCTGCGCTTCGCCCGCGCTTGCCGCGGTACGAACGGGCGACGCGCTCATATGATCGTTCAGGTGGAAGATGCGGCCCGCGGCGCGGCCTTGGAGCGCGACGTAGAGCGACTGTCCGGCGGCGCCCTTGAAGTCACGGCGGTGAGCACCTCCGCCATCACGAACTACTTTCTTGTTCACAGCGTCTTCGTTCCGGGTGTCATGGCCGTTTACGAGCGCCTCATGGGCGTCCGCGGCGAGGATTTGCTCTACGTCCCGCGAAGCGATGGGCGAGGCGCTTCTGCGCAAACGATCAGTGGGCGTGAACTCCGCGAATTTTTCGCGGCCAGGCACAGCGTGTTTCTCGGCCTCGACACGGAAGACGCGGTCGTACTCAACCCCGAACCGGACGCATCGTTCACAATCGAGACGATTCGTGGCGCATTCGTGGTCGCGGACACCCGTCGCGTCGCATCGAGCGACGACTGAACGCGAAACCCGGGCGCTGTGGCTTGAACGTGATTGGCGCACGTCCGTGCATCAAGAACGCCGCTCACCGTCGCCGGGACTTCGCGGCCCGCAGCACCTGGTCGGCCTGCACGCGACGTCTCGCCGCTCGACAGCAACTCCCGCATGGGTGGGGGCGCAGCTGAACACAGCCTGCAAACTACAGGGACCTCACAAATCAAAAGTTTACATAATACATATTATACGAAGTTACACCCATGTGCTGGACGGTGCATCTGGACGCGCTCGCTCCTGTACACTCGACGCGTGCGGAGCGTACCGCGATGAGCGCAACGGCCCGAGAGCGTATGGAGCAGCTGCTCCAAGGACGCGCTCGCGAAGCGCTGTCCGATCGGCTTCAGTCCGACCCGTGGTGGCGGGCCTTGGTGGTGCAAGCGCAGCTGGTCCTGGAGCCGGCCGAGCGCGCGAGCTGGCTGGGCACCGCTCGCTTTGACGCCGCCGCGGAGCTGGCTCGATGTTCGGCGGCGCCCGTCGAGGTTCGGGATTGGATTCACCTCGGGCTTGCTCGGCTTGCGATGCTTGGGTCCGACGTCGCGATGCACGTGCGCATCGTTGCTTCCGCAGAAGAACTCGGCGGACGCGCCGTGGCAGACCTCCTGCGTGCCTGGCACGCCTTGCTTCTCGGCGACGTACCGGACGCCTTGGATCGTCAGCTAGCGGGCGATTCGCCCGCCCTTCGCATCGAATACGCAGTGGTTGAAGCGGAACGCCAGCTGCTTTGCGGTGAGCTCGAGGAAGCGACTCGGGTCGCGAGGCGTGCTTCGCGTATGGCGCGAACGGAAGCGTTGCCCCAGTGGAACTATCTGGCGGGTTTGACCCTCGCGCGCGTTCGCAGGCGGCGCGTCGAGAGTCACCGCGCGGCCCGTATCACCGAAGCGCTTCTGCGGGTTTGTCCAAAGGTTTGGAGCCAGCCCCTGCTCTTCGAGCTGGAGGTTTGTTCGGGCCAGTGGCCCCTACCCGATCCTATCGAGGCATCGGCGGACTCGGTGCGCGCGCTCTATCGTGCCGCTCAAGAGGGAAATCACGCGCGCTTTCGGGGTATCGCCGACGGGCTCACCGAGCGACTTGGGGACCATCGGCAGCGCGCCGACGTCCTTCTACTTCTCGAATGCCTCGATCCTCGGACTCCCATCGAATCGCTCTCTGCCGAGGGCCGCGGGTTTGTGTTGGGCGAATGCACGGACGCTCCCCACGCCCTGCACTGCGCGGCTTCGGGCCCGGCGCTACGTGGTCGCGCTCCGTCGGTCATCTGGGTTCTGGCGTCGACCGATGGAACGGCTCGACGCGTGATCGAAGGCGGCATCGGGCTGGTCGACGCCGAGCGTGTCGAGCGCGAAGGCAAGCACGGCCGGACCGAAAGGCTAATTGCCGAGCTCGCCCTCGCCGGGGGCCCGGTGCCCCAGCCCGAACTCTTTCGGCGGATCTACGGATTCGATTACGAAGCGGCGCCCCACGAAGGGCTGTGGCGCGTGCTCCTTCACCGCGCGCGAAAGCTGCTTTCCGGCACGGGAGCGATCGAACGCACCGGGAACGCCCTTTGCCTCGTCGTGCGCACCCCGTTTGCCGTTCCTGATCCTCGAACCACCATCCCCGTGAGCGACCAGATCCTGCGACGCCTGAGTACCCATCCCTGGGCGTCCGCCCGCACGTTGGCGGGCCATCTCGCGTTGCCCCTGCGCACCGTCCAGGAAGCCCTTCGCCAGCTCGTGAGCGAAGGCGCGTGCGCGTCCGTTCGCCGTGGCTCGCACGTACAGTACCGCGTGGAGGACACGACCTTTCAGGAGGCTACGGACCTCTCGGTGGCCGCGGAGCAAGACGCACCGTGATACGATGGACGCCGTGAGCGCTCGGGGAAAACGGTACGAGCACGTTCGAGAAATCGCGTCCGGGGGCATGGGACGCGTCGATCTCGTCGCACGCGTGGAGGGTGCGTTCAAGCGCGTGTACGCGATGAAGCGCATGCACGCGCGGCACGTTGGAGACTCGGACTTCGCCAACATGTTCCTCGACGAAGCGCGCTTTGCGGGGCTCGTTCGCCATCCGAACGTCGTTTCGGTGATCGACCTCGGAACCGATGACGAAGGCCCGTTCATGGTCATGGAGTACGTCGACGGGCTCACGCTCGCCCGGGTGCTCAAGGCCACGCAAGCGCGTGACGAGCGCCTGCCGCTGCAGGTCTGTTTGCGCATCGCGCACGACATCGCGTCCGGCCTGGCCGGCATTCACGGAACGTCCGTCGAAGGAGGCCTAGTGAATCTGGTGCACCGCGACGTGTCGCCGCAGAATATCTTGCTCGGCTTTGACGGCCTCGCGCGCCTCACCGATTTTGGCATTGCAAAAGGCAAAGGTCGGACCGCCCAGACATCCACCGGTGTGCTCAAAGGAAAGCTCAGCTACATGGCGCCGGAGCTGCTTCGCCTGGAGGACGCGACGCCGCTGACCGACCTCTTCGCCCTCGGTGTCGTCCTCTACGAAGCGCTCACGAGCCGCCGGATCTACCCGAGCCGAGAGCGGGCGGAAATCGCACGCTCGATTCATCATGCGCCCCCGCCGGACCTCGGCGAGGAACGCGACGTCCCCGCCGCCCTCGAGAAGCTTTACCTGTCGCTGCTCGCGAAGAACGCTGCGGACCGGCCGCAAGGCGCCGCTGAAGTTGCCGACACGCTGCGCGCCCTCATCGAGCAGTGCGTCGCCGACGAAGGCATTTACTCGCTCGCG
>JBCCRV010000145.1:0-12772 GCA_039201085.1 Myxococcota bacterium
GTGGGGGCGCGATCGGGGCAAGCCGTTCGGGGGCCGGAGTGGGCGGGAGGGTGCGCGCCTCGGCCACCGTCGGCATCGATGGCAGGGCGGCGGGCCACCCGGCGCTCGGCGCGTTGCGGAGCGGAAGACGAAGGAACACGGCGAGGGCGATAACAACGAGTGCCGCCCGGCGAAACCATCGCCGAAATCTTCGCGTCGCTCGTACCTTCACCATGGCTCGGTCAATACGATGGCAGATTCGCTCACGTTCCGCGAGGCGGGACCGCTGTCTCGTTGTCGAGGCACTCCTGCGTGCGCCGGAAAAACCGGGCCGCTTCCTCGGCCGTTCGGCCGATCGCCGTGATGCCGACCTTTCCGAATTGGGAGAGGGCGCCCATGAGGTGAAAGACGACGCCGGTGTCGCTCCATGGCAGGTAGTGAAGCTCGTGGACGGCCGCGATGTCGAGCAGGTCGTCGACCAAAAGGCCGCGGTAGCGGGGCTTTTTGATCGTGTCGCTGGCGACGTAGCAGCGAGGTTCGCCGCGACCCGTGAAGTAGAGGCCCGTGTCGGCGTCGTAGCCGCCGCCGCTGAGCATGCGAAGGAGCATGAGGGGGTGCGTCGTGCCGCTCATTCGAAGGTTGATCTCGATCGCATAGCGATCCCATACGTCCGGATCATCCTCGCGGCGCACCGCGACGAAATCGACGGCCGCCCGCCCGATGACTCCGGCGTCGCGAAGCACCCGGCCTACGGCCAGCGCATCGTCCTGGATCGCCATGCGATACGATTCGTCCGCCGGAAAGCGGCACCCTTCGTACGTCTGGCCGTCCGGTCCGCCAATGAGCTGGTCGTGCGTCGAGACGCACTGGAGGTCGCCGGCCGGCGTGATTCGAATTTGGCCGCTTGGTGAGCGCTTCTGCCCGCCTTCGATAAAGAGCTCGACGACGCCGTCGCCTTGGCGTTCGAACTCGGCAGCGAACTGAAACCACTTCGGAAAGGACCCGTTGACTTCGAGTGCTTCGAGGCGGCCATCGATCGCCGCTGCGTCGCCGTGAACGCCCTCGACGTTCAACACGGCGTTGCCTTCGCCGCTGAAGCCCTGCGCGTGCTTGATGACCACCCGTTTCGCGTCGGGGTGCTCGCCGAGCAGTTCCACGATGGCGCGCGGAATGTCGTCCGCTCTGTCGATGCCCGAGATCCCCGGTGGGTGTGGCACCCCGGCGCGTTCAAAGGCCTCGCGACTGCCGCCCTTCGTGCCCAGCCGAAGCAGTTCGGGGTCCACGCCGTACAGCGGGATGCCGAGCTGCACGGCCAGGTCACGTTCCGCCGGGCTCGAGGTAAAGCACGTCATGTGCGCGACCCGCGAATCGATCGCGCGACGAATGCGTTCGATGAGCCGAGGGCGTTCGAGGATCTTGTGCGTGAGCGGCCGGGGCGAAGCGTCGTGGGCCGAGAGCAGGGTGAGCCGGGCCTTGGCGTGCGCGATCGGAATGCCCTGCAGCAGCGATAGATGGTAGTCGACGATGGCCGGATGCAGCGGCACGCTGGTTACGTAGACCAAATGGGCGCGGGGATGCCGCAGCAGCGAAAGCGCGAAGAGCATGCGCTCTTCGTAGTGATTCACGCCCGCGATGTTTGTCATCGTCAGTCCATCGAGGCTGAGACTGGGAATGATCACCACGTCCCGAGGGCCTTGATCACGGGTCGGCAGGAGCTCCCAGCGCTCGCGCAGCTGAGTCTGCAGTTCGCTGAATGTGCTCGACATTATGCCCCCACCCTCGGTCCTTTCGTGGACGCAGCGCAAAGAAAACGCGGTCTCATACGGGGGCCGCGTCGCTGATCGCGGACGCGTCCGCGTAGCGGCCAATGGCGCGAAAGGCCGCCGAGAGTGTGTGCATGGCCGCCGCCTCGCCCCGCGGATCCTTGAGTTTTCGCGCAACGGCAAGGGCCGCCAGCGCAGCGCGCACGCTGCTCTCAATATCGCCGTCGTGCAGCAGGATCCACGCGAGGGTGAGGGACGCGCGCGCTTCAGCGCCCAACTTGGCGCGCCCCTTGGCGCGGGCTTGCTCAAAGGCTGAGAAGGCCGAACCCGTGTCGCCGCGCGCGAGCGCCAGCATCGCGCGCATGCGGTGGGCGGCGGCGAGGTCCCCGCCTTCGGCAACGGCGAGATCGAGCTGGTCGTCCACCACGTCGAAGTCGCCGTCGAGAATCGCGCGAATCGTTCGTGACGCAAGGCCGACTTCGACCGGGATCTCCTCTTCGTCCGCCGCTTGCCGCGCGATCTCCGCAGCTTCTTTTCGCAGCGCTTCGTGATCGTGAAGGGCCACGGACGCCGCGGCGAGGCGCCGTGCGGCGTGGCGCATGTTCGCCGAGAGGGCCCCGCGCGCCGCCTCCATCAGGGCTAGGCCGGCCGCTTGGTCGTCGCCACCGACGGAAAGAAAATGACCCGTCGTCGCCTGCGAGAGGGGGCCGGGGAAGAGCGAGGACGCGCGCATCGCTTCAGCGACAAAGCGGTGCATCTCGGCGCGCCGCTCGGGGGCCATCGATTTGAGCACGACGCGGCGCAGGATTTCGCTCGACGGCTGAAGTTGGCTGCCGCCCGCGAGAAAGCCCTCTTGCGCAAGGCGCCGCGTGGCGTCGCGACGAATCGCCGCCGCGAGGCCGTCACGCTCGGCGATGGCGGCGCCCAAGAGTCGCGGCGTTCCCGGTGGACTCACGCAGATGGCGTCGAGCATGCGAAGCGGATTTTCGTCCAGGTTTTCAAGACGCTCACCGATGAGCCGTTCGACGCTGATGGCCCGAGCACCCGGGCGTGGACCGATGCGCCAACGAAAGCGCACGCCGTCGTGCACGAGGTCGCCGCTCGACACGAGCGTCTTGGCAGCTTCCTCTACGCCGATCACCGTTTCGCCACCGAGCGCGGCGACCCGTCGTACGACGTCGTCGTCGACGGTGTCACCAAGAACGGCCCGGGCGGCGACGCGTGCGTCGGCGCGGCTCAATTCGGGCACCTGAAAGGAGCGAAAGGCCATGTCCGAGAACGCCCCCGCCATGGCTTCGTCATCCGTCACGGTGGCGAGCACGAAGAGGTCGCTGGCGCGCGCCAAGCCCGCTACGAGCCCCAAGGTGGTTGGATCGATGCCGTGCGTCGACTCGAAGACAAACCAGGCGCGCCCTTTGGCGGCGAGCCGTTCGAGTAGCTCGTGCATCTCCCGGTAGAGGCGCGCTTTATCGACGGGATGGCCGCGCGCGACCTGGCCGAGGGCTTCGCTTCCCTCGCCGAGGGCCGCTTCCAGGCGTGGTCCGCTGCCCCACTCGCGCGAGAGCGCGAGCCGCAGGCTGCCGAGTGGCTCGAGGCCTCCCGGCACGCCGGCAAAGTGAAGCACGAGACTGGGTTCGTGTGCCTCGATGAGACCCTCGATGAACTGGGGGACGCCCGAGCCCGCGGGCGTGCGAAAGAGCACGCAATCGCTACCGCGGCGTTGACCCGCGAGGGCCGAGACCTCCGCAAGCGAGTGCGCCGTCGATGGCGGAACGGGGGCCGGGCGAAGCTCTTTGATCCAGGCGCGGCATGCGCTGCGCTTGGGTACGGTGCGGTCGATGGCGACGCCGCGGTGCGCAGACGTACCTGTGTTCACCGTGCGTCCGAACAGAAAGGTGCCGGAAACGCGATCGCGCGACGGGCCGTCGAGCACGATTTCGCCGCGCCGCGCTCGCCCGGCCAGGAGCTGTGCGTGGTCGAAGGCCGCACCAAATACGCGATGGTCGCGCTTTTCGATCACGCCCGTGGCGGCGCCCATCGCGATGCGAACGCCGCCCGGCGGGTCGTTCCAGTCTTCCGCTTCGTCGAGCACGGCGAGGGCGAAGTCCAGCGCGACGTCGATCCAACCCTGTTCAAAAGCAAAGACGAGCGTGCCGCCTACGGCGCCAACGAGCCGTCCGCCTGCTCCTTCGCCGCGCACGCGGACGGCTTCGGCCCATCGCGCAGCGATGGCCATGTCGTCTTCTTCGGGACGGGTCGGCGGGAGCATGCGGTGCCAAATCACCACCTGCTCCGTCCATGACTCGGTCGCTTCGCTCACACGTTCCTAGAAGGACGCTGAAGGGACGCGCCCCACGGTGTGAAGGCACCCACGCGCATTTGAACACACGCCCTAATCGAGCTTGGCCTTGAGGGCAGCGAGTTCGTCCTCGACGGCGGAGTCGCCGCGATCGCGTTCCAAATCGCGAAAGCGCGCATCCAGGTCGGCGCGGTCGGCGGAGTCGTCGATGATCGAATGGGCTTCCACCTCGGCGTCCAGCTGATCGATGCCGCCGGCAAGTCGCTCGAGCTCGTCGAAGGTTTCGGAGCCAAAGCGGCTGCCGCCACCGGGCGTGGCGCTGGGGGCCGAACGCGCGCTGCGCACTTGCGAAGCCAGCGTCGTCTTGCGTGCTTCGAGGTCGTCGATCTTGAGCTCGACCTGTTCGATCGTATCCTTCATCTGCTCAGCGGACGCGGCCTGCTGCGCCGCTTGCCCACGAACGCGCTCGGCTTTGGCTTTGGCTTTGGCTTTTCGCTTCAGCGCTTCGCGGGCGAGGTTGTCGTCGCCGCTCTTGAGGGCGAGGACCGCTTTGCGCTCCCAATCGCCCATCTCGTCCTCGAGGGCCGTGGCCTCCTTGTCGAGACGCTTGGATGTTCCGAGAGTGGTGACGAGCTCGCGCTTGGCGCGTTTGAGCTCCGCCTTCATGTCGATGACCGTTTGCCCGATGAGCTTTTCGGGGTCTTCGGCCTTGTCGACAAGGGCGTTGAGGTTGGACTTAATGACGGTGTTGAGGCGAGAGAAGATGCCCATGGGAGCATGATTTCATGCCTTCGTTTCCTTGTAAATCGGCGCGGCGCTCCGCACCCTGGGCCCGATGACCGAACTCGAAGGAAAGACCGTCTGCATCACGGGAGGCGCTGGCTTCATCGGAACGGCCCTCACGCGACGCCTGGCGGATACAAGCCGCATTCGCATCCTGGACATATTTCGGCGAAATGCCCTCAGCGAGGCCGGTCTCGACACGCATCCGAACGTCGAGGTGATCAAGGGCGACGTACGCGATCGCGCGGCCGTCGATGCCGCCGTGGCTGGCTGCGATTACGTCGTGCACATGGCGTCCATCGCCGGCGTCGACACGGTGCTCAACAACCCCGTGCTCACGATGGAGATTTCCCTCGAGGGCACGATGAACGTCCTCCGCGCGTGCCACGAGGCGGGCGGCGTCGAGCGCATGGTCGACTTTTCCACCTCCGAAGTGTTTGGCAGCTATGCGTTTCGGGTTCGGGAGGCGGACGTCACAAGCCTTGGCGCCGTCGGCGAAGCCCGCTGGACCTACGCCGTCAGTAAGCTGGCGACGGAGCACCTGGCGCACAACTACTACAAACAGCACGGACTGAAGACCACAGCCATTCGTCCGTTTAATATCTACGGTCCCGGCCAGGTCGGCGAGGGCGCCATTCATGCCTTCGTTGTTCGCGCCCTTCGCGGCGACCCGATACACGTGCACAACGAAGGCGATCAGATTCGCTCATGGTGCTACATCGACGACATCGTCGATGCGATCGCAGCGACGCTGACCAAAGACGAGGCCGTCGGTGAGACCTTCAACATTGGAAACCCACGCAGCACCGTCACGATCTATCAGCTCGCCCGCCTTGTCGTTCGCCTGGCCAGCAGTGATTCGCCCATTGAGCGCGTGCCTTGGGACTTTGCCGACGTGGAGCTGCGCATTCCCGACGTGAAGAAGGCGGAACGTCTCCTCGGCTTCCGGGCCGAAACGGAGCTCGAAGATGGCCTCGCGAAAACCATCGAGTGGTACCGCGAGCACGTTCGCCCCGCCTAGAAGGCGGGGGCGCCAAATCCATCGTGCAAGGGCGGCGGATGTGCTCTAGCATCCGGAAGATGGCGCGCCGCCGCTACGATCTTCGTGAAGTACGTGCGGACGGCTGGTTCGAAGGGCTGTCTGCGCAAGGGCCTCAGTTCGTCGAACTCTGCCAAGCGATTGGCGAACGGGTGGTCGCGTTTTCGCTCGTTGCGGGCGTGCAAATCGTAGGCGTGCACCTCGATACGCGTAACCGCGACGGGTCGGTCATCGAGTTCGTCGCGGTGCCGCCGGGCGTGGACGATCCCGACGCCGAAGTGCAGCGCGTGTCACTGGCGGATTTTCGCCGCCGCTTGATCGCCACGCTGACCTCATACGAAGTGGTGCCCGACGCTCCTGCCGCGGACGCCGATGCGGAGGCACTGCAGGCGTTTCTCGGGCTTCGCACCGTTCTCCTTTCGCCCCTCTACGGCATTGGCCTCATCGATCTTCACGTCGGCGACGGCCTGCCGCCCACGGTCACGGTGCGCGTCGGCCAAGCGCAGGAAGAGGTCGGCCTGGACGAACTTCGCGCCGCGCTGCGCCAGCGAGTGCAGGGCGAAGCCCAGGGCGGCTTTTCGATCGACCTACAGGTCGTGGATGAAGCGGAAGCGGCGGCGAAGGAAGGCGACGCGGCGCGCGTGCACGAGCTTCTTGGCCAATGGCCGGGCCCGCTCTCGATGCTGCTTCGCTCGCCGCAAGGGCAGGGCCTCAGTCCGGACGCTCGCGACCGCCTCGCGACGGCGATGGGGTTGCTGGGCGATGCGTACGGCGTGCTCGCCGTGCCCGAGCGGGCCAGCGAGTGTTTCCGCCTTGCGATTCAGTGGGCCCAAGGCCAGGGCGGTCCGGTCCTCGGCGCGAACTTCGTGCGCTTTGCGCAGCACTGGATCGAACAGGGTGATCCCGGCAAGGCCGTAGGCATGCTCCGCCGCGCGCTGACGCTCGGCGCCGACAAAGCGGACGTGCTTCCGCGTTTGGCCACGTGTTACGCCGAGCTTGGCCGTCATCTGGCGGCCCTGGCGTGTGCACAGACGGCGCAGGCCCTTGGAGCAGATGAAGACGCCACGCTCTTTGCGAGCAGCGCGGAGGCCCTTGGCGAGCCTTGGGCACGCTATCGAGCGCGGGTGCCTGCGCCAAGCTGCACGCGGCCTACGCGGCCGCCGGAGCCCTCGTGAGCGTGCGAAGCACCCCGCGCTTTGATCTTCATTTCGAGTCGGGGGCCTGCCGCATTGAAGCGCGCGGGCCCGTACCGGCGGGCCGGGCGCGCGTCGAGCGGTTGACGATGTGGACCGATGTGCACGGCGCATTCGATCTGCGGGAAGGAAGTGCGCGCCTTCGCCGCCGCCGCACGCGGCTCGGCGAAGCCGAGGTTCGCGTGCGTTTTGGTGCGCTGGCCCAGTACGCGGAGTCGCTCGGTACGCAGCTACTCCTCGAGCGCCTTTCCGAGGCCCGCCTTCGCATTACGGTGGTCGATGACGTGGGCGCGATCGTGCTCGAGGGTCGGGTCGCCATGCACGGGCCCGATCTGCTTCTCGTCCCACAGGACCTGCGCTTTCTTCGGCCCGGCCCGGACTCTCCGTGGGCCCGCCTCGAGTATGCCCTTCGTCGGGTTAGCGTTCGATTTCGTCGCGACGAAGGCACGTTTGTGTTCGAGCGTCCCTTGCGAACGCTTCTTCGTGAGGCCCTTCTTCCGCAGGGGTGGCGCCTACCGGACGAGCGTTCAGTAAAGGCGAAGCTGGTGCTCGAGGCCGATGGGGCGCGATTCATTGCGTCGGAGCACACCGGTGCGACGGACGAAGCACCTGCTGAGGGACGCGCTTTCGCGCTCGCGTTCGCCGCACCCTCCGGTTGGCTCAAGGCTGCGCTCACGCCCGCGTCCAGCGCCTTTGGCACGCGCCTTCGAGAGGGTGTGGAGGACGCGAGCGCATGGCTCGACGAGGAGCCGGCGGAGCTCCTACGGGCCGACGGCATTCTCTACGCGGCGGAGCGCGGCCTTGAAGCCTCGCGCGGCGATCTCTCGGCCGAGTGGGTCGACCGCGTGCTTTGGGCGCTCGCGCGCTTTGCCACGGACGAGGCGCTCCATCGGGATTGGGGGTTGCGACTGGCGAACGCACGCCATCCCGCGACGCTGCGCTTGCTTCGCATGGTTCAGGTCGGACCCTGGGCGCGCACGACGCGCGCCGCGCTCGTCGCGGATGTGGTGCTCGACTGGGTCGACGCTGCACCGGAGCTGGACGCGGACGAGGAAGCCGCGCTGCGAGCGTTGGTGCACGCCGTTCGGCGCGACGCGCCCGACCTTCCGGAGGTGCGCGGCGCCGAAGCGGTGGTGCTCGCTCGCCAAGGCGAACATCGCGCGGCGATGGAAGCGTTCGTGGCTGCGGCGGTGGTCAGCGCCGGCTCGGAAGCCGCCGCTTGGCGCCGTCGGGCGGCCGAACTTGCCCTGACGCTGGACGGTCCGGAAGCCGCCGAAGGACTGCTCGAGCAGGCCCTGAGCGATTCGAAGGATGATCCGTCGATTTTGGTCGACCTCGCACGCGTCGTACGCCAGCGCGGGGATCAATCCCGCGCGTCGGAGCTTCTCGCCCGTCTGCTTCGTGGCCCGGTCGACAGCGCGACCCATGAAGATGCGCTCGTCGCGGCGGCGCGGCTTCATGTCGAGATGGGCGAGGACGATCGCGCCACCCCTTTTCTTGCGCGGCTCGGTCCAGCCTTTGCGCAGGGGATGCTCGAACCGGCGGACGGGCGCGACGATACGCCGCCGGTTCATCCCGCGGAGCTGCTGGCTGAGTCCGGGGAGCATTTGGCCTTTCACGACGAACGCTTGCCTTCCCAGGTGTTCGAACGCCCCTCCGAGCCGCCGCCGCCCGCGGCCTTTCAAGAGGTGGACTTGGCGCCTTCCACTCCCGCGGTGACGCGGGTGGGTACGGCGGCCGATACGCTTCGCTCACTCATCGAAGCCGTTCGCTCGTCGGGCGACCCCGAGGCGCTCCTCGAGGGCGCCCTGGAGGGAGCCATCGCCGATGGCGACGGAGAAGCCGTCTCCGACGTGATCGACGCGCTCGATCGGGTGGCCGACTTCGAAGGCGAAGGCCGACTTCGTCGACGCGCCGAATCGTGGCGGCGCGCCCATGAGAAAGATACGGACGAATGACCCGCGCCTTACTGTTGCTTACGACGCTCGTTGCCCTCGCCTGTGGTGCGAGCACGGAGCTGGATCCCTCCCCCTTCGCAAGCCGAGACGACGTCCGCGACGTGGGCGTCGACCTCGCGGTAGACCGCGGGGTCGACGTGGGGCGCGACTTTCGCGTGCCGCCTGACGTCGCCGTCGACCGCGCTGTGGATATGCCGCGCGATACCTTCGTTGACGCGCCGATCGATCAGGCGGAAGACGAAGCGATCGACTTCGCGATCGATGTTGCCGCCGATGAAGGGCCCGACCTTCCGGGTGGCGGTTCGGCGTGCCGCCGCGACGGCGACTGTGGGCCGCTCGAGGCGTGCCAACGAGACCGTACAGCTCGACCGATCGATCTCTCGGAGGTGTCCCTGACCTGCGGCGACCCGTCGGCGGCGATGTCCGACGGCCAAGAATGCGAGTCGACGGCGGACTGCGGTCGCGGCCTCTGTCTCGTCGCGGACACGTGCGCGCAGCCCTGCATCGCCGACCGCGACTGCATTGGCGAAGAGCGCTGCATCGAATCGTACGTTCGCGGTTCGTCGTCCTCCCTTGAAACGATGCGCGCGTGCGTGGCAGTTGCCAGCGCTGGCGAAACCGTGGAGGTGCGCGACTTCGACGAGCGACCTAGGCCCGGGAGCCGACTCTTCGTACCCGGTCGCGTGCGTGGCCGAACGAACATCACGATCTTCGATGGGTTTCCCTTCGCGGCCGTTGGCCGGGTCATCGACGAGGATGGCAACGTGGTGTTCGATGGCTTTCAGCAACCCCGCGGTCAGTTTGAAAACCCGATCGCGCTTCTGGACGGTCTGCTGACCGTTCGTGTGCCGATGTCGAGTCGCGCGCCGTTTACCGACCTCTACCAGCTTGAGTTCACCGGTGGTGAGCGCATTCGGGCTCGAGAGATCCGACTCTCCGGACCGGACACGGGCAGCGTGGTCGACCTGGACGTGTTCTACTTTCCGATGGCGGGCACGGTCACGGTCGGTGGCGACCGCGGCGTGCCCCGTGCGATCGACCGGATCTTTGAGAACATGAACGAGATTCTCGAGGATGCGGGCATCAGCATCGGCGAAGTTCGCCACCACCCGGTGGTCGGTGAGCTTGGCCGACGCCTTGCCGTCGCGCCCTTCGTTGGAAACACCCACCCGAACCTGGATGAAGCCCGAACCAGCCTGAGCGGCGGTCTGAATCGCGCTTCCGTTCCGATCTTTTGGATGCGCGAGATCGAAGGTGTGCTGGGAACGGCCGGCAACATTCCCGGGCCTTGGGGTGTGCACGGCACGATTCAATCGGGCATCGGGTTCAACGCGCCCGCAAGCATTTCCGATGGCCGGGCAGCGCTCGTCCTCGCCCATGAGCTGGGCCACTTCCTCGGGCTCTTCCACACCACCGAAGTGGACGGCTCGGTGTTCGATCCCTTCGCGGATACGGAGAGCTGTCCGGACACGAACGGGGACGGCGTAACGATGCCGTCCGAGTGCCCGGCCGCGTCCACGAACCTCATGTTCTGGGCGGGAACCAGCGTTCTTCTTACGGAAGAGCAAGCCGAGATCATGCGCGGCGCGCTCGTCGTCCAATAGGCGACGCTCAGCGCTGCGGCGGGTCGTCGTCGCCGATGTCGTCGAGCTCCGCGAGCCCCGCTTCGTACTCGAGCTGGGCTTCGTAGTCGTCGAGCTCGGAGCCGTTCGCTGTCCCGCGCCCGCGGCCGAAGAAGCGGCGGAACGCTGCGAAGATGCCGACCACGACGAGGATGAGAAGCTTCTTCGCCTTCACGAGGAACGCAAGGATGAGCGCGAAGAAGCCGGCTTTGCCCGCGAACTTGCCCAGGATCAGTGCGCCGATGCCGTAGGCGGCCACTTCGTCGATGTCTGGATCGAAGTCTTCGTAGCGATGGCCCTGCTCGAAGTGCACGCCTGCAAGCACGCCTTCCATCTTGGTGCGCATTTCGCCGAGCATGTTCACGTCTGCAACGGCGTTGAGTTCAAGCACGCCGCGACGACCGAGCACTCGGATCGCGTAGTTCAAGTTTTCATACCCACCGGTGGAACGGAGGTGCTGCGCCCAGTAAAGGCGGTGCGTCTGCGAATCGTAATGCGGTGGCTCCGCCCATCCGACGACCTCCATACCCGGAAGGCCAAGGGCTCGCCGCTGTTCGTTCGCGTCTTCCTGACCGGCTTGCATCTCCTCGAGTAGCTCGTCGTAGTCCAGATCCTCGGCGTCATCGTCGTCGACCCAGCCGTCTTCGGCGAAGGTCAAAAGGACCGCCCAGCTCTGTTCACCGAAGAGGCTGCGATCCCGGGGCACGAGCATGCCGAGGTTGTCGGGCATCGGCGGGTTCTGCCACGCCTGAATGAGGCGGTCGGCGTCGGCCGGGCCGATGTACTCGAGCTCCGCAGGAACGTCGATACGAGCGAGTCCGTCGCGAAGCGAGATCGCACCGCTCTGCCGCTCGAAGCTGGCCTCCAGGTTCTCCTGCTCCATGGCGGCGGCCTGCTCCTGAAAGATCGCATTTCGAATCGCTTCGTCGTTCGTTGCGTCAATGCCGTAGGCAACGGCAAGCTCGGCGCGAATCTCCGGCGCCACCATCGAGGGGTCTATCTGTCGGTAGCGGGTAAGCGCATCGAGCATGGCCTGCTCGTTAGCGGGATCGATGCGGGCGAGGGACGCCATGGCGCTTCGATCCTGCGGCGTGAGCGACGCCAACTCCTGCTGTGCCGCCACGCGCGCGCCGTACATGTCGCGCAGCACTTCTTCGCGGTATGCGCGAACGAACGCTTCTTCATCCGAAGCATCGACTTCGAGATCGACGGCGATGGCGCTTCGAATCTCCGGCGGCATTTGCCGAACATGTTCCGGGCTGATTTCCGCTTCGATCGCTGGCGCTTCGCGACCGCGAAACGCCTCGAACGATTCGACGTCCTGGGCCATCGCCGTCTGCGTTCCGAGCAGCGCTGCGAGCACAGCGATGTGACGTAGGGATTGGATGGGCACGGTACGAAGCTCCTTCCCGCCGCCAAAAACGCGGCATGGAACCGCGTACCTGGCATACGACACTGAGTGACGCAATGAGATCGAGCACCAAAGTGTTCATTCGACGAGATTCGTCGCCGCATCGGCGAACACCGGTGAGCCGGGGCGGTGTCGATTGGCGCGTTAGCGCGCTCGGCGGGGACGGCCGCCCTGGCCGTGTTCGATCATCGACTTGAGCTCGGCCGGTTCGGGTGAACGGTTGAGGGCTTCGTCCAGCGTCAGGTAGCCGCCGGAGAAAAGGTGATGCAGCGACTGGTTCATCGTCTGCATGCCGCTCACGCCCTGGCCGGTCTGCATGATGCCGTAGATCTGGTGCACCTTGTTCTCGCGGATGAGGTTTCGAATGGCGTAGTTGGGCACCATCACCTCGGCGGCCAACACCCGCCCGGGACCGTCGGCGCGAGGAAGCAGCATCTGCGTGACCACGGCCTGGAGCACAAAGGAAAGCTGCGCGCGAATCTGCGACTGCTGATGGGGCGGAAAGACGTCGATGACGCGGTTGATGGACTGCACGGCGCTGTTCGTGTGCAGCGTGGCGAAGACCAAGTGGCCCGTTTCCGAAATGGTCATGGCCGCCTCGATGGTCTCGAGGTCGCGCATCTCACCGACGAGCACCACGTCCGGATCCTGCCGGAGCACGTACTTGAGCGCGCCCTTGAAGCTCGAGGTGTCGGCGCCGACCTCGCGCTGGTTGACGACGCAGA
>JBCCRV010000146.1:0-12736 GCA_039201085.1 Myxococcota bacterium
CAACGTGCTCGTCATGTCCGTGAACCCCGGCTTTGGCGGCCAGAAATTTCTGCCCGAAACCCTCGACAAGATCGCGCGGATTCGTGCCTTGCTCGACAACGCCGGCAGCAGCGCGGACCTCGAAGTGGACGGGGGCATCGCCGGAGGCGAGGCGAAGAGCACGGCGTACATGGCCGCCGCCGCGGGCGCGAACGCCTTTGTGGCCGGCAGCGCCGTCTTCGGCGCCGAAGATGGGTACGAAGCGGCGATCGCGCGCATTCGGCATGACGCCAAGCGCGCCGCCAAAGAACCTATGCTCGCCACGGGCGCCAGCGGCGCCGATGCCAAGAGCCAGCGATGAGTCAGATGGACAAGCAAAAGGAAAACCCCGCCGGCCTGACGACGATCTTCGTCGACCGCAAGGCCACCAAGCGCCGCCTGCGCAAGGCCAAGCTCGCCATCGTCGACGGTCCGGACCGCGGCAAGGAGCTTGTCATGGACCGGGAGCGCGTCACCGTCGGCCGCAGCGTGATTTGCGACCTGGTGCTCGCCGACAAAGCCGTGAGCGGCACCCACTGCGAGTTCGTGGCGGACGAGAAGGGCTTTTTGCTTCGCGACCTCGGCTCCACCAACGGCACGAAAATCGGCGAGCTGAAGATCCGTGAGGTGTGGATACGTCAGGGCACCGTCGTCACCGTCGGCCAAACGAAGATTCGCTTTGAGTCCCTCGCCGAAGAGGTGGAGATCGACCTCTCGGACGACAGCCGCTTTCACGACCTCATCGGCAAGAGTGTGCGCATGCGCGAAATCTTCGCCGTGCTCCAGCGCGTTGCGAGCACGGACCTGACGGCCCTCGTGCGCGGCGAGACCGGCACGGGCAAGGAACTCGTCGCCCGCGCCCTGCACCACGCCAGCGCACGCGCCGAGCAGCCCCTCGTCGTGCAAGACTGCTCAGCCATTCCGAGCAACCTGATCGAAAGCACGCTCTTCGGCCACGAGCGCGGCGCCTTTACGGGCGCGCAGGATCGGCACCGGGGAAGCTTCGAGCAGGCCGACGGAGGCACGATCTTTCTCGACGAGATCGGCGAGCTGGAAATGTCGCTCCAGCCGAAGCTGCTGCGCGTGCTGGAAAACCGCGAGATCAAGCGCGTCGGCGGCGACAAGGTCATTCCCGTCAACGTGCGCGTCGTCGCGGCGACCAATCGGGACCTTCGCAAGATGGTCAACGAAGGCACCTTTCGCGAGGACCTCTACTACCGCCTCAGCGTCGTGCAGGTCGAGCTCCCGGCGCTGCGGGAGCGCACCGAAGATATTCCGCTGCTGGCCGAAGCGTTTCTGCGCGACTTCGCGCGCCGCTCCTTCCCCGGCGAAGACCGCGAGTACACGATGAGCAAGGACGCCGTCGCCCGCCTGCGGAGCTACCCCTGGCCCGGCAACGTGCGCGAGCTGAAGAACACCATCGAGCGCGGCGCGTCGCTCGCCGACAGCAGCGAGCTCGGCGTGCGCGACGTCATGCCGCTTTGGCAAAAGACCCCGCCGATGGCCCTACCCGGCGGCACCGCCGAGCAGTTCGTCGAAGACGACGTGCCCTTCAAGGACGCCAAGCAAAAGGTGCTCGACACCTTCGAAGCGGCCTACCTGAAGTCCCTGCTCGAAAAGCACGCCGGCAACATCACGCGCAGCGCCCAGGCCGCCGGCCTCACGCGCTACCACCTCCGCGAACTCGCCAAGCGCTACGGCATCCGCGACCGCTGACACGTCGTTAGAGCGGGTAAACGCTCGACGGGGTGCGCTGGCCGGTCGTCTGCGCGCCCAAGAGCGCCCTGCAGTGACGTTGCGATCGGGCGAAGATGCGCACCCATTGGGGGGTGCCTACCCCCCACTCAGCGTCGTAACCGGCTTTGCTTCCAAGCCGTTGCAGCGACCGCCCCTTCGTCTCCATGGCACGTACCTTGCTGAAAGCGGGGCGTGAAAGTCCGGGTGAAGCACATCATTCGCAAGCTGCTTCCCGCAGCAGGTCGGGTGGTGCTGTACCTCGCCGCAACCGCGTGTGCCGGCTCGGACGTTGAACCGATCGATGCGGCCCCTACGGACGCGCGCCCCGATGCACATCGTGCGCGGGATACGCGCCAGCTCCCGGATGCGCCCGAGCCGGACGCGCGCCCGCCCACGCTTACCGATTCGGGAGCCGACACCGCCATCGACGCAGCGGAGCCAGACGGCGGCGTTCCGAGCTGCTCAGCGAACTGGATCCGCAGCGAGCTTGCGGATGCGCGGCGGTACACCGGACTCCACCGACGGGCCTTCATCGTTGAAACGCCGGCCATCGTCGACGAAGCGGACATTTGCTGCGCGGAACGGTACGCGCTTCGCGTTCGCAACTACGAAGGTCCGCCCGACCTTCGCGCGGGCTTTGTGAACGTCCGCATCACCGACCTCGTCGTGGATGGGCGCTTCGGCGCGGCCATTGGCACGAGCCGCGACCACCCTGGCGGGCGCCTGTTTCTTTCCAATGTGCACGTCGCGCCCCACTGGCCCGCTTGGCAGAGCTACGGAACGACCAACTACGATGGTCTCGTCCTTGACGGCAGCGAGTCGGTCTACGCCGAAGACCTCACGATCGTTGACTACAACGCAGACGCGGCGTTGGACATCAAGGCGCCAGTGGCCGAGTTCGTTCGCCTACGGGTCGATGGGCCGGGTCACCGCCCGCTGCGTTTTTGGGGGCGAGGTCCGTACTACCTCGTCGAATCCAGCTTGCGAAACCCCCGCCGATCCACGCTCCTCTGGTTTCAAGACTGCGAGGGCGCAGAGCTTCGTGTCTTCGCGACCTCCTTTGAAGGGCGTCCCATACCCTCCGCCGAACAGGTGGAGTGTGAGCGCGGCACGACTCCGACCATCGTGGCCCTTGCCACGGACCCCCGGGAGACCGGAGAGATGCACCCGATGTTTGGGCCATGCGCGCGATGACGCGACGCGAACCAACGCCGTTTGCGATAGCGCTTGTCTTCTGCGCGGGGTGCGGTCTCGTTTGGTTCGAGCCCGGTAATGCACCCGACGCCGGTCTCGATGAGCGGGTGGTGGCGCTGGACGCAGATGCCTCGAGCGGCGAGGGCCCGGACGTGAGCGACATGAACGGCGCGGACATGGCGTTCGAGGCCCAGTTGGCGGACACCCGTGAGGATACGACCGACGCGGATCCGGGACCCGCGGACTGCCCACCTGGCTACGTGCCCGCGCCCCCCAACGAGCCGCTGCGGGTGGACGGCTTTTGCCTAATGATCTTCGAAGCGAAAGCCGCACGCGACGAGAACTTCGACGGAGTGTTCGCGCCAAATGAGGTCGTGGCGACGGGATGTGGACCCGCGTGCGAACCGCTCGACGCCGGCTCCTTCGCACCCATTTCCGTAGCGGCGGGTCAGCCATGGCGCCAGGTCTCTCAAGAGGAAGCGAAGGCGGCTTGCCTTTCCCTCGGTGCCGGCTTCGACCTCATATCGAACGCCGAATGGATGGCCGTGGCCCGCGACATCGAGCGAACGGCTGCCAACTGGTCGGGCGGAGAGATCGGAGAAGGACGCGTTGCGGAAGGCAACACGGGCGAGGAGACGGCGCGACCAAGTCCGCTCGACGTGGTCGACCCGAGCGATGCCTTCGACGGCGCGGGAGACGGGTCCGTGCCCGAGCGGCGTCGCGTGCTCCAACTCTCCAACGGCGCTGCGGTCTGGGACTTCGCAGGCAACGTACAGGAGTGGGTTGACTGGACCCTCGGCGGCGCCCTCGGTTCCTCGCCATCGTGCCCCTCGGTCCGCCTGGAGCTGCCCGACGTTTCCTGCGCGGCGTTGAACGACGACGACTACAATTCGGCCGACGGCACACTCACCAGCGAGCAAGGCGTTGGCACGTTCTTTGGAGGCTCCGGCGGGGGAGCACGGCGCGGCGGGCAGCGCTTCGATGCGAGCTCCGGCAACGCGGGGATCTACGCGATCAATCTCAACCGCGCTTCCTCCTTCCGCTTCGCGAGCACCGGGTTTCGTTGTGTGTTCCGTGAGCCGCGCTGAGGACCTACGTGCTTCCCGCGCCCACCGCCGTCGGATCGGCGTAGGTCGTGTCTTCGAGGAAGTACTCGTTGCGGCGGCCAACCTTGCGCACCTGGCAGATGCCGTCCTCCGCCAGACGGCGGAGCGCGTCCTGAATTGTGCGGAGCGGAAGCTCAAGACGGCCGGCGATTTCCTTGGCCGTGTACGACCCCGTGGTGGAGAGCACGGCGAGCAGTTCAGCCTGCTCAGACTGGGCCGTTCGCGGGTCCGTCACCAGGAAGGGTTCGCGGGCGCGAAGCACGTAGGCTCCGTCCGTCTGCAGGCTGGCGCCGACGGGCAGGGCGGCGCGAAGGCGGTGAAGGAGCACACGCAGCGTGCCGCCGTGCCGGCCTTCGACGTAACGAAAACCGTACACGGCTTCAAAGAACGCGCCGGGCGAAAGGCCTGCTTCGCCGGCAAAGGCGAGCACCGAGAGGGCCGCGTCGACGCGAATGCGCTTGCCCTCCGTAGGCGGCAAATCCAGCAGCGCCGCGGCGCCACGGGCGAGGCGGCGCGCGCGACCGTCGCGCATCAGCACCTGGGCGCCGGCGGCGCCGGCAAAGCCGCCCAGCCCACGGGGAGCGACGTTTGATGCGCCTTCGGTGAAAGCGCTGGCTTCGCCGTCGCCAAAGCAAAGGCCGTACGCGGCCTGCGCGTCCGCCGCGAAGGTCGCGTGGCCGTCGGCGCCAAAGGCGTCGCCCCAGGCCTGGAGTCGCGCGCGCACCTCGGACTCACGGGCGTCCGCGAAGGGTTCATCGCCGGTCTCCGGCAACCCGCAAAGGAGAAGCTCCCAGCGCACCCATCGGTCGAAGGCCTCGGGCATGAAGCGCGACGCCGAGCGGGCGATCCAAGCGGCGAGCACGCTTGTTTGCGCGTGGCGGCGGGCACGGGCGAGCACGAGCGCGCCCACCATTTCCCAATGGGGCAGCGATTCGTGCCGCGCCATGCGAAAGGCGCGCCGCGCCGTGCGCACGCCTTCAGCGTTTTCCCGCGACCCGTCCGAAAGGGCCGTTTCGCCCAAGGCCCGGAGGAGTGCGCCGTCGATGGTCCAGCCGGCAAAGCCGCCCGCGCGGGCTTCCGATTCGAGCCGCTCGCCAGCGGCCAGCGCGTCTTCGGCGCGGCCCTCGATCCACGCGAGCCAGCCGAGCGCCGCGTCCCGGGAAAGCACGTGCCAGGGCGTGGGTAACGGCAGATCCGCGGCGAGCCGCTGGCGAAGGCGCGCCCCCTGGCCGCGCACAATCGCGTCGCGAAGGCGGGCGTGTGGTGCCTCCACGGCGCCGCCGAAGACCAGCGCTCGCCAGCCCGCGAGTTCCGGTCCGCCCAAGGCCCCATTTCCCGTCAGGCTCGCGGCAAGCCCGTCCTGCGTCGAAGCCGGCACCCCGTAACGCTAGCACCCACGCTCGAACGCACGAAGGCCGTAACGGCGCCAAAGGCGCGGCACGGGTACTACGGAGCTGACGCGATGGTGGGGGCTCGACGAATAAATCAAGCAGAAGATCCGCAAACTCCCGGGATCGAGGCGGCGACAGGCGACAAGGCGGGCGAAGATCGCGCCAAGAGCGATCGATTCGAAGAGCTCGTGCTAATCTCCCACTCGGTGACGGCCCCCGCCCCCAACCCCACCGGCTACATCCCGCTCTTCGAGCTGGCCAAGGGCGGCATGGCGAAGGTGGAAGTGGTGGCCCGGGTGGAGGGAACGTTCCGGCGGCTCTTCGCGCGGAAGCGTCCCCTCCCGCACCTCGGCGAAGATCCCGAGTTTCGCAACATGTTCATGAACGAAGCACGGCTCGCCGGTTCGATTCGCCATCCGAACGTCGTGCCCGTCCTCGACGTGGGCGAGGACGCCGAGGGCCCATACTTGGTGATGGAATTCATCGATGGGCTGCCGCTCTCGAAGCTCCTCCGCCTCGTCCTTCGGCGCGAAGAGAAAGTGCCCATTCAAATCGGCCTTCGCGTGGGCCGGGCCGTGGCGGGCGCCCTTCGTGCGGTTCACCGCGCGGTCGATCCAGACGGTGACCCGCTGGGCCTCGTGCACCGCGACCTCTCGCCGCAGAACGTGCTCATCTCGTGGACCGGCCACGTGAGCGTCACGGACTTCGGCGTGGCCAAAGCCCGGGCCCACGCCACCGAAACGGCGTCCGGGATCATCAAGGGGAAGATGGCCTACATGGCGCCGGAGCAGCTTCGCTACGAACCGCTGACGCCGAAGACCGATCTCTTCGCCTTGGGCGTCGTGCTCTTTGAGCTCTTTGCGGGCCGCCGCCTCTACAAAGCGCGCGATGGTCATGACAACGCCCGCCGTATTTTGCACGAAGTGCCCCCGGACCTGGGCGAAGAACGGAGCGTTCCGCCGGCGCTCGTCGATCTGCTCTTCTCCCTGCTGGCAAAGGATCCCGCCGAGCGCCCGGCGAGCGCCGGCGAGGTGGCCGAAAGCCTGGAGGCGATGCTCGCTTCGGTGCTGGCGCGCGAACCGATCCTTTCGCTTGAAGACTACCTGAGCGACGTCGCCGGCTCGCTCCGCCGCGTTGAACAGGAGCGGCTCTACGACCACACGCGAGAGGCCACGGACCTGGTGCACGCGGCCATCACGGGGTCCGTGCCCGCCGTGGAAGAAGAATCGGTTCCGCCGCCGCCACGCGGACGGGCCAGAAAAGCCGCGCTGGCTGTGGGCCTCGCGGCGGTCGTCGGCGTGGGCGTCGCACTTCTCGCCACGCCGGAGCCCGATGCACCCCCAAGCGCATCGACGCAGCCAAGCGCAAGCGCCCCGCGGACCGCGGACCGCGGCGAGCAAGCCGCCCCCGAGGCCGAGCCCGTCGACGTCGCCGCGCAGACGCCGCCGGCCGAAGCGCAGACGCCGCGCGCCGAAGCGGAGACGTCGGCCGAAGCGGAGGCGTCGGCCGCAGCCGAAGGAACGAGCGACGGCGAAAACGCCGCCGAAGGAGCGAGCGACGGCGTCGAAGATGGCGACGGCGATAGCGGCGATGAAACGAACGTAGCGCCCGCCAACGCCCGACGGTCGCGAACCCGGCGCACCCCTTCGCGAACGCGGCGCACCATGCGCCCCGTGCAACGAAACAATCGAATGCACGGCGACCTCGACCTGATACCGCGCTAATGAAGGCTTCCCTGATCAGCGCGCTTCTGCTCGGCGCGACGCTTACGCAAGTCGCTGAGGCGCAAGGCGCCGCGTCGCAAACCGATGAAAGCGGCGAAGCGGCCCGCCTCTTTGAGCTGGGCACCGAACTCTTTCAGCAGCTGTCGGAGCAGGAGTCGCCGCCCCTGCCGAGCCAATGGGAGCCGATCGCCGAAGCCTTCGGGCGCTCGCTCGCCCTCGATGCGCGTCCGAGCGTGGCCTTCAACCTCGCGGTGGTCATGCTCGAACAGCAGCGCTACCGCGAAGCGAGCGTGCTGGTGCACCGCGCCCTTCGCAGCGACTACGGCGATCCGGACGAAGCGGTCACGGAGCGGCTCGGCAGCGTGCGCACACGTTTGCTCAACTACGTCGCCTTCGTGTACGCGCGCTCGTCCGTCCCCGGCGGCGGCCTTCGCCTCGAAGGCCGCGCCGCCGACCTGGAAAACGTGGGCTGCGGCGACGAGCGCTGCGAGCTCTTCGTCGCGTCGCCCGGCGCCTACCGGCTGGAGGTCGTCGCCGGCGCGGACCGCGCCGGTGAAAACCTCACCCTTCGCGCGGGGGACACGCGCACCGTCGAACTCGAACTCGAGGTGGCGGAGCCAGACCCCGCTCCATCCGGCGATGTGCCACCGACGAGCCGCCGCGGACGGCGCCTAGCCATCGCGCTGGCCGTCGTCGTTGTGGTGGCGGGCGTGTCGATCGGCACGGCGCTAGCCGTGCGAAACGACGGGCCCAAGACCGATCCCGTATGGGGCCGCGCATCGGCCCTCGTGAGTTGGCCATGAAGCGTCTTCGAGGGGCCGCCCTTCGATCGGCCGCCGCGATGGCGCTGCTGGCTGCGTGCAGCGACGACGCGACCACGCGCATCGACCTGGTCGTACAAGCCGAAGTCGACGGCGTTTCCAGCCTCCGGCTGCGCGTTGAAAACGCCACCGGCACCACCACCTACGATGAAACCCGGCCCTTCGCGCCCGGTGACATCGCACGCTTGCCCATCACGCCCACGGACGCCGACGACGCATCCTTCGTTGTTATCGCCGAAACGATGGGCGCGCCCCTCGCCCTTCGCGTGCGAACGGCCTTCGTAGCCGGCGAGGTTCGCGAACTCGACCTTCGGCTGGCCCTCGAAAGCTGCGATCCGGCCTGCGGTCCGGAGGAATCGTGCGTCGCCGGCGTGTGCGACAAGTACTGTGCGAATGCGACGCCGCCGGGCAGCGGCCCCACCGCCCTGCGTTCATGCGACGACATGCCCGCGCCGGTGGACGGGGGCATGCGCGAAGTCGGTGCGGAAATGGAGGTGGGCCCGGAAATCGGCCCCGATATCGCGCCGGACATGGCGCCCGAATGCCGCGAAAGCCGTGAGTGCACCGGACCGACGCCCACCTGCGCCCAGCGGCGCTGCGACGACGGCGTCTGCATGCTCGAAGTGCGGCCCGGCGACGTTTGTCCTCCCGGATCGACCTGCAATCCGGAGCGCGGATGCGTGAGCGACGCGATGCCGACACGCATCCTGTGCAGCGGCAACTGCGAGTGCCTCGATCCGCCTTGCGACTTCCTCTGCGTGGGCAACTGCAATATCACCTGCGGAAGCGCCACCGGCGACTGCGAAGCGGACCGCGAGGCCGACTGCGATATCACCTGCGACCCAAGTGCCGAGCGCTGTGAAGCCACCTACGTCGGCGCGCGAACGGACGGCGTCTTCGACTGCGCCGGAGCCAACTGCCGCGTGATCGCGCGCTGCGGCGCGACCCTGCGGGACATCGACTGCACCGACGGCGCCACATGCACCCTTGAGGGCGACGGCGGCGGCGGCCGAACCTCGTCGCTGACGGCACGCTGCGACGGCGTCTGCGAACTCGAGGGCTGCGGCGAGGCCGATTGCGAGCTCAACTGCACCAACTCGGCCCGCTGCGAAGCCGCTTCCTGCAGCCGCGCCGCAAACTGCGACATCGAATGCTCCGGCAGCGGCAGCACCTGCAGCGTCACCGAATGCTCGGGCAGCGCCGACTGCGACGTCGAATGCCCCGACGGCGGCACGTGTAGTCTTGGACGCTGCCGCGGCGGCGGGAGCTGCGACCTCGTCTGCGGCGGCGATAACGCTGCGTGCGAGCTCGGCCCATGCTCTGGCGGAACGGACTGCACCGTCAGCTGCCCGGGCGCCGGAAGCACGTGCGCCATGGCCGAGTGCAGCGGAGGCGGCTCCTGCGACCTTCAGTGCCCCGCCTCGGTCGGATGCGTCCAGTCCGGCGGCTGCAGCGGCGGAACGTCGTGCACGTCCTGCTGCGGCGGCACCACCGCGTGCCCGTGCGAAGGCGGCGGCTGCGACACCGACAACGCCTGCTGACGCGGTCGGTCGTTAGACCTGCTCGTCTGCGCCCTCGACGCTCGCCTCGTCCTTGGGCGCGAAAAAGCGCGACGGCGGCGGCGGGATGTAGGGCGCCTTGCGTTTCTTGCCGATGCGCAAGCGCGGCCGGACCACGACCTCTTCGATGAACTCATCGAGCTCGACTTCAGCCTGCTGAAGTGTCTCCGTGCAGCGGCTCTCCTGGGCGGCACGGCGCGCGTCCGCCACCGCTCCGGCGAGCTCCTCCGCGGCCACGCCGGCGGATGCCAAAATCGCGTCGCGCAGGGACGCGCGGCGAGCGTGGGCGCGCCGCATCAGAAGCAAGGGCTCGGTGGCGTCGCCGCGCTCCGTGGTGGCCGCTCGCTCGGAAGACGCTTCGCTGAGCGTGGCGTCTGCTTCATCCGCGTTGTCTGCGGCATCGCTGAGCGTGGCGTCCGCTTGCTGCGCGTCGCTCGAAGTTGCGTCGGCAGCGTTCGCCGGCGCGTCGCTCGGCGCACCAAGGTCCGGCACGTGGTCGAGGAGCGTGTCGTCGTCTTCCACCGGCGCCAAAGGCGCCGCAAAACCGTTGCCCAGGAGCGTGTCCGCGGCTGCCTCGCTGACGCGCGGGCCCGCGACGAGCTGCACTTCGCCGTCGATGAGCGCCAGTCGGCTCTTCGGCGCTTGGGCGAAAGGCTGCGGCAGCGTGGCCACCCCGTGCGACCCGTCGCCGCCCGCGCTCGTTCGGTTTAGGTAGGCGCAGAGCTGGGTGCGAAGTAGCGTGCAGGCACTCGGATCGGCGAGCGTGCGCTCCGGCTGGGCGCGCTCCACGAGCGCACGGGCCGCCGGCACGAGCTCGGACAGGTCGATGTCGATCGAAGGGAAGAGCTCGCCTTCGCCAAAGGCCGAGAGGTCTGCGCTGCGCGCCGCGCTGGGCGCGGCGGGCGCGAGCGATCCACCGGCCAGGGTGGGCTCGTTAGAAACGACGTCTTCGGCGGTCTTCGGCGGCGCTTCCGGCGCGGCCGCGCATTCCCCGGCGGCGTCCTCAACCCGGCCGGGATGGCCCGCCGGTCCCCAGATCTCCATCGGAAAAACGATCTCCACGCTGGCGAAGGCCGCGTCCTCTTCGGCGGACGCGAACTCCGCAGGGGGTGAGGAGGCAGCGGCCTCGCGCTCCGCATCGGGCGCAACGTCCTCGGGCGCGCCCTTCTTCGAACGAACCTGTGGAAGCGCAAAGGGCCCCGTCGGGTCGGCGCGGCGGGCCGAACGCATCGCCTGAACGCCAGCGTTGATCGCTTCGTCCAAGTCTTCGCCAAACTCCATCTCCGGGTAGTGGGACGTGAGTTCGAGGGGCGACGACTGACCGGCCACCACGGCCATGTCGATGAGCATGAGCGGATCGACCTCGATCGTGGCGGCGTGCGCGCGCAAGCGCTCGGCGTGTTCGCCTTCGCCCAGATCCTCAAGAAGATCCGCCATCGCGTCCCAGCCTTCGGCCCAGCCGGACGCCACCTGCGTCACCCGACGAAGGGCCGCGCGGGCGCGGTCGAGCTGGCCCTGGGCGCGCAGCAGGTTGCCCTGCACAAAGAGCGCGTCGGCGTCTTCGGGATCGTGGCTCAGGCAGTGGGCGAGCACGTCGAGGGCGTCTTCGGCGCGGCCCTCGGCGACGAGCGCGTTGGCGAGCATGGCGCCGTCGTCCCGGCCGTCGCCCGTGAGGTAGCGAAGCATGCGCAGCGTGAGTCGATGGGCCTGCTCGAGCTCCGCGTGAAGCATGAGCACGCGGCCGTCGCTGGGTGCCATCGCGCGGGCCCGCTCGATGGCCGCCCACGCCCGGCCGGTCTCCTGCGCGTCGAAGAGCAAGCTGGCGAGACGGATCATCGGCTCGGGCCAGTCCGGCGCGAGCTGCGCCGCGCGCACGAGCATCGTTCGGGCGTCGATCGCTTCGCCGAGCGCCATGGCCACCTCCGCAGCGGCCACGAGCAGGTCCGCATCGCTCGGGTCGGATGCGAGGGCCGTGCGGCACACGAGGCGCGCGTCCCGAAGGCGGCCGGCCCGCTGGAGCTCGCGCGCGAGCATCACGGGTTCTTCGCTGTGGGCGCGGTTTTGGTGACGCAGCACGCGAACCGTGAGCGCGCGCTGGTCGGAATCGAGGGCCGGCGTAGACATGGGCCGAACATCGCAGGCCGATCTCCGCTGACCAAAAAAGCCGCAGCTAGCACGATTCGTGCGAACGATTCTTGGGGGCACGCTTCGAAGCGGGATTCTTGGAGGCGCGCGGAGGCCCTCCTATTCTTCCGGGGTGCGCGTCGTACGCCCCTTCGTCCTTGCGGCCTTCGTTCTCGCCGGCCCGATCACGCCGGCGCAGGCGCAGCCCTTCGAAGGCCTTCCTCCCAGCCACGCAACGGCCGTGGAAGTGGCGAACGCCGACGCCCCGATCTTCCTGGCGGGCCGTCGGGGCGCTCCGCGACGCGGCACGCTCGCCCGCGGTTCACGCTTCACCTTGCGAAACCGCCTTCGCGGCGACGGATGCAGCAGCGGCGTCTGGGCCGAGATCGCGCCCTCGACCTACGTGTGCGACGCGGACGTTCGCTACGGCCGCTTCGCGCCGGAAGTGCAGGCGCATCCCGTGCTCGCGCCCGGCGCGCTCCTTCCCTACGCCTACGGCTTCGTGATGGTCGACGGCGCGCGCTCCTACGCGCACCCGCAGGACTACTTTACGGACCAATACTACGAGGCCCTCGGCATCGGCTTTGGCGTCATCGTCGACCGCCGAGAGTTTTACGAAGGCCTGGAGTTCGTGCGAACGCGCCGGCGGCTCTTCATTCCGGCAAACAGCGTGCGCATGGCGCGCGGCAGCGACTTCGTCGGTGTGGTGCTCGACGACGCCGGCTTTACGGGAAGTGCCTCCAACGTACCGGGCTCGCCTACGGGCGCAAACGCGCCCGGCGAAGCGACCGCCGACGCGGCCGAGCGAAGCGCACAACCCGCCGAGCGAAGCGCACAATCCGCCGAGCGAAGCGCAGCCGAAACGGTCGGTCCGCTCTCGATCGCGTGGTCCCGCCGCAGCGTGGCCGTTCGCAGCCGTCGCGGCGGCGGTCGGCGCCTTCGCACGCTCGGCCGGCGAACGGCGGTGCGGGTGCGCGCGATCGAGCGGCGCTGGGCCGAACTCGAAGACGGCGGCTTCGTGCGCGTGCGCGATCTTCACCGTCCCGAGCGGCAGCCGGCGCC
>JBCCRV010000147.1:0-12732 GCA_039201085.1 Myxococcota bacterium
CGACGACCGCACCCGCATCGACGACCGCACCCGCGCCCGCAGCCACAACCGCAGCTACACCGGCAACCGCGTCGGATGAAGCACGCGAAGATCTGACGCAGGTGAAGGGCATCGGTGCGAAGTACGCGGAGAAGCTCTACGCGCTCGGCGTCCTAAACATCGCCGCCATCGCCCGCTGGGGCGACGAGGAAATCGCCAAGATCGCATTGGACTTGCGTACGTCGGAGAAGCGTGTCGCCACGTGGAGGGGCAACGCCGCGGCTCACCTTGCGTCCAAATCATGAGCGAGGACGGGCGCTGGGACGCCGTGATCGCGGACATTCGGTCCTTCGTGGACGAGCGCGATTGGTCGCAGTTTCACGACCCCAAGAATCTGGCGATGGCTGTCGCGTCGGAGGCCGGCGAGCTGCTCAGCGAGCTGCGCTGGATCGAGGGCGCGGACTCCGACGCTCACTGCGCCAGCCCGGAGCACCGGCAGGCGATCGTCGATGAGGTCGCCGATATCGCTGTGTGCGTGCTGATGCTCGCGGACCGGATTGGCCTCGACCTCCCCGCCGCCATTCACGCAAAGATGGCGAAAAACCGCCAAAAGTACCCACCAGGAAGCTGAGCGAGTGGGCGCCTCGTGGCCGAAACGTCGGCGCGAACCTACGACTGGGTCGATGGGCGTTCGCATCCGCATCGAGGGCATTCGAAACAGCGATGGCTTGGTGGCCTGCGCACTGTTCGACCAGGCTGGGCCTTTTCCCGGCGATAAAGAGCGAGCCGCCCACGGCGAAGCCCTTCCCGCCGAAGCCGGCGTGATGGAGTTCGTGTTTTTCGACGTCACGCCCGGACGCTACGCAGTCAGCGTACTCCATGATGAAAACAGCAACGGCCGGTTGGACACGAACCTGCTCGGCATGCCCAAGGAAGGCTACGGAATCAGCAACGGTGCCTTTCGCCGCTTCGGCCCGCCGCGCTTCGAAGAGGCGGCGCTGCACGTTCATCCGGGCGACGAAGTGCGGATCGTGGTCCGCTACCCACGCTACGCCTAACCTCGTCGACGGCGCCTTGGCAGCGCCTCGACGACGGCGCCTTCGAACACGGGACTCGGCGACGGCACTGCAGTAGGAGCGCCCTCGTAAACAGCGCTTAGCGACGGCCGCGGCGCATGTCGACGTTCATCACGGTGACGCCGCCCTCGTCGACGGTGACGGTGCGGGTCTGCGTCTGAAAGCCGTCGGATACGATCGTGACTTCGTGCTCACCAGCTTCGAGGTTCAGCTCGAAGACGCCGTCCGCATCGGTCTGGGCCGTGGCCTCTCCGACGCGCACCGTCGCTTCGAGCGAGCGGCCGCGGAAGTCGCGCACGAGCCCGCGGAGCGCGCCTTCGGGCGTGACCGCCACCATGGCCACGGCGGTGCCACTGGCGGCGGGCGCTTCGAAGTCTTCGTACCCCTCGCCACTGGCGCGCAGCGTGAGCCCATCGACCTCCGTGCCCGCCGGCAGTTCGAAACGGTAGGTGCCCGAATCGTCTGCTTGGGTCGTGGCGACGACTTCGCCTTCAGCGTTGACAAGGGTCAGCGTCGCGCCGCCGAGGCCCCCGTCCGCTCCGGACACGAGGCCTTCGAAGATGACGTTTTCGTTGAGCGGATCCTCGTCGTCGTCGCCTTCGCGATCCTCGCCGTCGAGGCCTTCGCCGCCTTCGGCGGAGGGGTCGTAGTCGAAGTCGAAGGTGTAGGCGAGGCCCACAAAGATACGCAGGAGCGGTTCAACCTCGCGAACGGCGTCCAGATTCACGACCGTGCGCTCTTGAAGCGCAAGCTCGGCTCCGCCGCTGAGGGTGAGGGCGCCGATGTCGTAACGAGCGCCCGCGCCGACCCGAATCGCCGACTGGCCGAAGGAGGGCGCGTCGCTTCCGATGAAGGGTTCGAGGGTTGCCTCGAGGTACACGCTGCCCGAGCCAAAGCTGTAGTTCGCCGCGAGTCCGAAGAGCAGCGCATTCCAATCGTTGGCCGCGAGGGAGACTTCGTCGCCGCGGCGGTAGTTCTGCTCGCTGCGAACGATGTCGGCTGAGCCGTCGATGCGAAATCCCGCATTGAGGGCGAGACGCAACGCGCCGAGCTCGTAGGCCGCGAGAAGGCGCAGGGCGAGCCGTGAAGCGCCGATGTCAAAGGCCGGTGCATCGCCGCCAAAAAGCTCCCAGCGGACTTCGCCGCCGAGGGAAAAATCCCCGAGGCTTCCGCCGACGCGCGCGACGAGCCAAGGCTTGCCGAAACCGCTTCGATCCGAGCCGAGTTCGTCATCCGGGTGAAAATCGAGCCGGCCCGTCGCGCCCAGCGCAAAGGCGAGCAGCCGATGGGCCCGAAAGGCCGCGCCAAAGCTGCCTTGAATGCGCTGGTGCGAGCCGCCTTCATCGCCGGCCTCGGAGATAAAGCCGTAACCGGCCCGCCCAAGCAGCGTCAGGCGCCTGGGTCCGTCGGTCATCCAGCTGACGCGATGCGCGCCGTCGAGCCCGGCCCGGTCCATATCCGAATAGGGGCCCTGACCGTAGGCTGGTACGGACAAGAAGAGTGCCCCAAGGCAACAAATAAGCGCCGAGCCCGTTCTCATAGCTGCACCCTGTTTCACCACGGAGGTGAGCTATGGTACCAGCATTGGAGTGAAACTGGGGCTGAATGTGCGACTGGCGCCGCTCATCGCATTCCTCGCCGTCGCGTGCGACTGCGGCAATGCGCCGCTCGCGACCTTGGAACGGGCGAGCGGCGACGTCGAGCGCGATTACGCGGCGAGTGTGGAAGACTGGGAAGCCGCCGATTCGGGCGCGACCTTTCGCCTGGGCGACGGCCTTCGAACGTCGTCCGAAGCCTCCGCGCGCCTTCGCTTGGTTGACGGGACGAACCTTGATCTCGAGGAAGAAACGGTCATCCGCTTTCGCCTCGACGGCGACGAAGAACAAGGCCAGCTCGAGGTCGTAAGCGGCGAGATCGTCGTCGAATCCGAAGGTGCCCTCGACATCGCCGTGAGCATGGGCGCGATCCGCATTGAACGCGGCTCGAGAGCGCGCGTCCGGGCCGATCAATCGCTTGAGGTGCTCGTCGGCCAGGCGATCATCGAACGGGGCGGTGAACGGCGCGTCGTCGGCGAGGGAAATCGGCAGCCCCTCGTCGGACCGACCCTCGCCCCCCTTGAACCGCTCGAGCCCCTGCCGAGCCCACCGCTCGCCCCGGTTGAACTCGATGACGAAGAAGACGCGGGCACAGACGACGAGGACGCGGGCGAAGAGGACGCGGGCGACGAAGACGCCGGCGAAGAGAGCGCGCCGACCGGCCCGGCGGCGCCGCGGCCCGTTGCACTCGGTCCGGCCACGGCGGACCTCGCCTTGGCGAACGGCAGCAATCTCGTGATTCACGCACCTTCCGTACCCGTACGCGTCGCCGTCGACGCGTCCGCCTGTCAGGGGAACGCCGTGCTCAAAGCGGGCCGGCGCCGCTCCCGCTCCGAAGACCCGGAAGTTCGCCTCTCGCTTCCATCGGGCTCACACCGCTGGGAGCTGCTTTGCGACGACAGCAGCATCGCCTCCGGACGCGTCCGCGTGCTGCGCGACGCGGGCCGTCGGCGCATGCCCCGCGTTCCGCCCCGCACGGTGATCGATGTGGACGGACGTCCCTACCGGGTCGTGTACCAAAACCAGCTTCCCGAAGTGACGATTCGCTGGCCCGGTGCACCGGGCTCCGGCCCCTACTCGCTCACGGCGCAACGAGGCGGCCGAAGCGTGGAGCGAGAAGCCGCGCAGCCACGCTTTTCCTTTCGCTCCGGCCAGCTGCGCGATGGCACCCATACGATCCGCGTCCAGGCCGCTTCGGGCGAGCGTTCACCGGCGACGCGGCTCATGATTCGCTTCGACAACGCAGCCCCAACAGCCAGCGTGACGGCGCCGGAAAACGGAGCCTTCGGGCCCGGCGCAGCAGTCGAGGTGGCGGGGACGGCGGCCCCAGGGTGGAGCGTGCGTATCGGTGGCCAGGCCCTCGAACTCGACGATCAGTTTCGCTTCACGACCCAGGCCGCCGCTCCGGCGGGCCGCGACTCGCTGGTGATTCGCCTTACGCACCCCAGCCGCGGCACGCACATCTACCTTCGCCGTACCTCCTAAGGGATCCGTCGCAGGGTGAGCCGAGCTCGTCGGGCTGCGCCCGAAGTGGGCGAAGGGGTCCGCGACGCCTTCCTTGGGAAATGGATCGCGTAGACCGACAAGCGGTCCAGCGGTCCAGCTCGTTCTGTTGAGGCGGGGCTTGAAAAGCGATTTTTGAGATGTGCCCGAGAATCTGCTCTACTTCGTTCCCGTGGGGTCTGCGGCGCAGGACGAGGAGCTTCAGGACGACCTGCAGGGATCGGTCACCCTCGGTCGCTACCGTCTCGTGAGCCCGCTCGCGAAGGGCGGCATGGGCGTGATCTACCTTGCGCGCCAGGAGGGTGACGCGGGCTTTATGCGGCCAGCCGTGATCAAGCGCCTTCGGCCCGACATCGGCATCGACGACAAGATGGTCGAGCTCTTCATGCGCGAGGCGCGCATCCTCTCGCGACTGCAGCATCCAGGAATTGTCGGTGTGCTCGACTTCGCCGTTGAAGAGGGCTGCCACGTGATGGCCCTCGAATACGTCGCCGGCTACCACGCAGGCCTGTGGTCCCGCTACGCGCGCAAGCGCGGCCAGGACGTCGATCCAAACTTGATGATCTACGTCGTCGCCCAAGTGCTCGATGCGCTCGACTACGTGCATACGCGTACGGACGAAGCCGGCGAGCCTCTGGTCATCGTGCATCGCGACGTGACGCCCTCGAACGTGCTCATCGATCGAGAGGGCCAGGTGAAGCTCCTGGACTTCGGCATCGCTCGCTCGGAAGAAGAAGCGACGAAGGACGCCAGCGAACGCAGCATCAAGGGCAAGTTCAGCTACATCGCGCCGGAGACCCTCGATGGCTACCCGCCCTCCACGAGCGGCGATCTCTACTCCTGCGGCGTGATGCTTCACGCGCTCCTTTGGGGTCGGAACTACTTTCTTGCGTCGACGCCCGCCGAAACGTTGCGGCGCGTGCTCGCCGGCGACCTTCCGCCGCTCGAAGGCCACGTGGCGGGTGCACCGCCAGGCATCGACGAGTTCGTCAAGCAGGCAACCGCGCGAAACCCCGAAGACCGATTCCTCACCGCCGCGGAAATGGGGACGGAGCTTCGCAAGCTGCTCTCCCTCGACGAGCGAAGCGTCGCCAAACAGCTGCAAGCGGAAGCGAAGGATCTCTACCAGCCCGAGCGGCTTCCCGCCTTGCTCAAGCAGGCCACGCTCGAAGACCGCGACTCCCTCTGGCGAAATTACGTCCCGAGCACCCCACCGGAAAAGCTTGCCTCCTCCGCGCCGCCGCCGCCCGCCGCGGCGAAGAGCTCGAAGCTTCCGCTGGCCGTCGCGGCCGTCGCCGTTGTTGCGCTCTCGGGCGTGATCGCCGGCCTCGCCACGCGACCGAGCGTGGAGCAAAACATCGTCATCGACCAAAGCAGTCGCGCCCGCGGTGGCTCACCGGGGCCAGTCGTAATCCCGCCCGTGCCGCCGGACATGACGCCCACGAGCGCAATGGATTCCAGTGGTGACGAAGAAGCGAGCCCAGGCCCAACGAAGATGAGGCCTCCAGGCGGCAGTCTTTCGGCGAGCTTCGGCCAGAGCATTCCGGCGCTGCGAAGCTGCTACGAACTGCACGCCAACGAAGACACCCCCGGTCAGCTGCGCGTGCGCCTCTCGATCGGCGTCGACGGACTCGTCGAAGACGCGTTGATCACGCCGCGACGAATGCCGGCGCCACTCCTAGACTGCCTCACGCGCGTGAGCGAGTCCGCGCGCTTTGGCCCGCAAAGTGAGCCCGTCCGCTTCACGCTGCCGCTGACCTTTCGCACCACTGGCGGTTGAGCCAGGCGCCTGTCATCGTGGCGCATGCTCGGACCGAAGGGCCCACGAGGTTTTGCCAGCGCCGCTGCGTCACCCCACCATGCTCCAGATCACGCGCTTGCGCTGGCGCACCTCGCCCTCGACCTCCACATTGACGTGGCGAAGCGCACGCTTCGCGGTACGGCTCGCCATACCCTCCGCGCCGCGGCGGACGGCGCCCAGTCCTTGCGGCTGGACGCCGTCGATTTCACCGAGCTCTCGCTTACGAGCGACGGTGCCACCCTTCACTACGACGGCGCCGTCGCGCTCGTTCGCTTTGAACGTGCGCTCAGCGCCGGAGATGACGCGACCATCGAGCTTCGCTTTGCCGTCGAAGCGCCGAAGGCGGGCGTGCTCTTTCTCGGCCTCGAGGGTGACCGCGACGCGCCGCTGCTTGCGGCGAGCGATCACGAGACGGAGCGGGCGCGCCACTGGCTGCCGACGATCGACCATCCCTCCGCGCGCCCGACCCTGGCAGTAAAGCTTACGACGGACGCTGCTTTCGATCACCTCTGCGTCGGCGCGGAACTCCGCAACGCGATCGAAGGCGCCCACCGCATCAGCGAATGGCGTCTCGACGTCCCGTGCCCCAGCTACCTGACGTGCTTTGCCGTGGGAGCCTTTCGCCGCTGGAGCGGCGAAGCCTCGCTCGGCGAAGGCCGGCAGCCCATCGAGCTGGCCGCCTTCGTAGCGCGCGATTCGGAGCGCGACCCAGAGCGCAGCTTCGCGCCCACCGCATCGATGATCGCCTGGATGGAGGCGAAGCTGCAGAGCCCCTTACGGGTGCCGAAATACCACCAGTTTGGCGTGCCCTTCATCGGCGGCGCGATGGAGAATATCTCCCTCGTCTCGTGGGACGAACGCTACCTGCTCGACGAGGCGCTCGAAGCGGAACGACGTCCGCTCATGGACATCATCAACCTTCACGAACTGGCCCATTCATGGTTTGGCAACGACGTCGGATGCCGGGACCACAGCCACGCATGGCTGAAGGAATCATGGGCGACCTACATGGAGAGCTGTTGGCTCGAGGACACGGTCAGCGCGGACGAAGGTGTTTACGACCGCTACTCGGCGGCGGCGAGGTACTTCGAGGAATGCCGCACCAAGTACGTGCGCCCCGTCGCAACTCGCCGCTTCGACCACAGCTGGTTGCTCTTCGACCGCCACCTCTACCCTGGCGGCGCCTTTCGACTGCACATGCTGCGGCGCCTTGTGGGCGACGAAGCCTTCTGGACCGCGACTCGTCGGTACCTCGAAACACACAGCGGCGGTGTTGCCGAAACGGTCGATCTGCGCCGCGCCTTTGAGCGGACTTCGGGCCGAAGCCTGACGCTGTTCTTCGACAATTGGATCACTAGCCGCGCCCATCCTCGCCTCTCGCTGACCTTCGAACACGACGGTGAAGGCGAAGGAACGTTCCGGGTCACACGTGAGGACTGGGCAGACGGCGACGGTCTTTTCGACGTGCGGTTACCGATCACCTGGTGGATCGACGGTGAGGCCCACGCCGGCGTCGTTGACGTGGGCCGACGCGGCGGCGAGCTTCGGGCGCTCATGTCCGCGATCCCGACGCGCATCGCCGTGGACCCGGAGCAGACGCTCCTGCACGAACTCACGCTGAAGCTGCGGCGCCCCATGCTGCTGGCGATGCTTGCCGAAGGCCCGCTGAGCGCACGCATCGACGCCGCAAAAACGCTCGCCGCGGACGGCTCGGACCCGGCCCTGCGCGCCCTCGCAAACACGTATGTAGAAGAGCCCCACTGGGGGCTCCGAGTGGAAATCGCCAAGGCCCTCTCGGCGTGCCACAGCGCCGGACCGACGCTGGCAGAGCTTTGCGCGGCCGACACCGATCCGCGTACGATGGCGTTGCTCTTCGAAGCGGCCGGGAAGCATCGTTCGGCGGCCCTGCGTTCGGTTCTTCGTCGCCGGCTCGACGGGATGCTGCCGCCGATCGCCGCCGGTGCGGCTGCCGAAGCACTGGGCGCCCAGCGCAACCCGGACGACCTCGAGCGCCTCGTGAGCCTCACGAAAGAGGGGCACGAAGAAGCGCGCGCCGGCGCTTTGCGTGGGCTCGGCCGAAGCACCCTTGAGACCGCCAGCCACGCGCTGCGCGCGTGTCTCGAGCCCGGTGCACAGCGCTCGCGCCTTCGCGCCGTCGCTATCCAGGCGCTCGGAGCGCTCCTTCCATGGCTCTCGGAAGTTCCGCGCAAACGCGCCCTCGCGGGACTCGAGCAGCGGCTTGCCGATCCGATCGCGTCCCTTCGTCGGGTGGCCGCGAACGCACTCGTCGACGCCGGGGCGCGTGAAAGCGCGGGGACACTGGAGCGGTTTCGCCGCTCCCTCGACGACCAGCACGCCGCCGAGCTCGATCTCTCTCGCCTTCGCGAGAAGTCACCGAACGCGGCCACGAAGCGCATTGAGGAACTCGAAGCGCGCCTGCAAAAACTCGAGCGCTCGATGGACACACAGGAGTGATTCGATGCTGCGCCATGCTCCTGCTGCTCGGGGGGTGCTTCGAGAGCTTCACCGTTCCGGGCGGCGCGCCCATCCCCGACGCGGCAGCGCCCAGCCGGGACGGCTCAGCTGAGAGCGGCGCGCCAGGCCCGTGCATCGTCACCGTTCGCGCTTCGATTCAATGCGAGGTCCGGAACGCGGCCGACAACTGCGAAGCGCTCGGCGAATGCTATTGCGAGGGCACGACAGCGACACCGGAGGCCTTTGAAGGCTGCCTATTCGGCGTCAACGTCGCACGCGCCCTCGTCACCTTCGCGGACATCTGCGGCCGCGAGGTCTCGATCGCAGAAGCCATCGAAGGCGCGCGCGACGCCGGTGGCACGACGCCCGAAACGCAGGAACTCGGCAGTGCCGACTTCACACCGGGATGTGCGGCGATACCGGCACGAATACGCTAGCGGAGCAGCATTCTACGCCCGTATCGGGCCCGGCCTGCGACAAGCTGGCGGGCGAGCCCCTTTTGTGCATGCTTTCGTCATGCGCCCGCTTTTTATCTTGATGCTTCTGACGGCTGGCTGCGGCGCCAGCACCGCCCTCGATCCGCGCGACAACCCTGACGCAGGCACGGACGCCCCCATCGACATTCAGGCCGAGCCGATCGACATGCTCGTCGACCCGCCGACCGACACGCCTGACGACGGCATGGACATGGACATGGACATGGACATGGGTCCGCCCGAGCTCGAAGTGGTGTGCTCGCCCGCGCAGCAAGCCCGTCCGCGCAGCAGCGTGGAGGTCTTTGCCGACGTGGTGGGCGGTGACCCGATGGCACCGCTCCAGCACCGCTGGGAATCGCTCGACGGCACGCTGACGCCGCTCACGCCAAACGCGCCGGGAACGGTGGTCGAAACGAGCACCGCCGGGCGCCACGACATCCGCTACACGGTGACGGACGGCCTCGGCCGAACGGGGACATGCGTCGCTGTCGTGGCCGTCGTGAACGGCCCACCGATCGCCGTGTGTCCCGACCCCATCGTGGGCCCGGCGGGTGAGCTTCTCGTCGTTGAGGGCCAAGGCTTTGACGACGAAGCGATCGTGTCCTTTCAGTGGCGACTCTTGAGCGGAAGCCTCGAAGTGTTCGCTCCGATGGCCTCGGCGACGGAAGTGCAGAGCTTCACGGCAGAAACCCATCTCCTTGAACTGACCGTGCGCGACACGGACGGCGACACGGACAGCTGCACCGTCGAAGTGCGAACGACGGCACCACCCATCCTCGACTGCCCGCCGCCCATCGAAGCGCCCACCCGTCAGCCCGTCAACGTCGCGGTGCCCGGCCGTGACGACACGAGCATCGTTCGTCACGCGTGGCGACAAATCGCATCGCCCGACGGCGCGGGAGACGCACTCGTGCGAACGCGAGCGAACGCCGCCACCGTGCTGCCGCAGCGCCAGGGCGACTATCTCTTCCTCTACACCGCCACAGATACGGACGGCCTCAGCGCGTCTTGCGAGGTGCTCGTCATCGGGACGCCCACGCCGCCGATGCTCGAGTGCCCGGATGAAGTGCGGACGCGGCCGCTGGATGCGACCGACCTCGCCGTCAACGTGGTCGACGACGGCGAGATCGTTCGCTTTGAGTGGAACCTCGTCGCCCAGCCGGACGGCTCCGGCGCAATCTTCAATGAAGTCACGCGCGATCGGGAGATCGAGTTCACACCGGACATCGCCGGCAGCTATCTCATTTCCGTGCGCGCCGTCGACAACGACGGGCAGAGCGCCGAATGCGTCATTCCCGTCCTCGCCGTTTCGGACGAAGGCCTTCGCATCGAAGTGTTCTGGGACACGGCAACGGATATGGATACCCATCTGCTCAACCCCGAAGCCGTACGCTGGCAAACGCCCAACGACTGCTACTACGCAAACTGCATCGGCGGCGGCGCCGATTGGGGCGCACCGGGCCCGGACGACGACCCAAGCCTCGACATCGACAACACCTCGGGCTTCGGTCCGGAGAACATCAACGTCGAAGAGCCTGCCGACGGTGTGTACCGGGCAGGCATTCTCGCGTTCTCAGGGCGCGCCAACGCCACGATGCGCATCTACTGCGGCGGCTCGCGCCTTGAACCCGTGGCCACCTTTGGACCGGTCACCGTTCGTGACCGCGAACTCTGGCGCGTCGCTGACATCATTATCGACGGTCCCAACTGTGAGATCATCGAAGTCCGAAACGACGACGGGAGCCGCTACATCGATCGCGACACCAGCGTCCGATGAAGCGCTCCCACTTCCCGTCGCACGCGTACTTTCGCGGCGGTGCGTTTCTGCCCTTCGCGCATCGGGGCGGCGCGGCCCGCTTCCCCGAAAACACCCATCACGCCTTCGCAGGGGCGAAGGCCCTCGGATACCGCCACATCGAAACGGACGTGCAGCTCACAGCGGACGGCGAGGTCGCGATCTTTCACGACCTCACGCTCGAGCGAACCACGAATGGACGCGGGCGCGTCGGCGACACTCGCTGGGAAGACATGGCGGCCCTCGACGCTGCGCACGGCTTCTGCCCATCGGGCGACGGGTCGACCTTTCCGCTGCGCGGGTGCGGCATCGGTCCCCTTCGACTTGTGGACGCGCTGGACGCGTTCCCGGATCTCTTCTTCAATCTGGAGATGAAGGGCAACGACGACGCCCTCGCCGACACCCTCTTCCAGCTCATCCAGGATCGAGGCGTCGCGTCGCGCGTGCTGGTGGCCTCGGCGAATGATGGGCTCACGGCGCGCTTTCGAAGCATCGCCGACGGGAGCGTGCCCACCTCCGCCGGCCAGCAGGCGATCTTGCAAGCGTTTTTGTGGTCGCGCGTCGGTCGACTACCAAAGGTGCCCTACGACGCCCTTCAGGTCCCCTTTCGCCATGGGAGGCTCCGTGTCGTCGATGAGCGCTTCGTCCGGGCCGCGCACGCCGCGCAGGTCGCCGTGCACGTCTGGACCATCGACGAGCCGACGTTGATCGGCCACCTGCACGAACTGGGCGTGGATGGGATCATGACGGACCGACCGGAGGTCCTCCGCGACACCCTCGCGTCCGCGGCGCCCGCGTGCTTTCCTTCGCCACGATGACGGTCGCCGAGCACGCCTTCGACGTTCAAATCTACTACGAGGACACGGACCTCAGCGGCGTGGTCTACCACGCGAACTACCTCCGCTATTTTGAGCGAGCCCGCGAACACCTCCTGGGCGTCAATGCGCTCGTTCGACTGTGGAGCGACCAGGGAATCGGCTTCGTCGTCTACAAGGCCGCCATGACCTTTCGCGAAGGCGCCGTGCTCGGCGACACGGTTCAGATTCGTACGCACGTGCGTTCGGAAAGCGAGTACCGGCTCGTGTTTCAGCAGGACGCCTACCGCACGGCAGCCGCTGGGAGCCAAATCGAGCCCAAGCTATTGGTTGAAGGATCGGTCGACCTCGTATGCGTCGACGCCGACAAGAAGCTCACCCGCCTGCCGAGCTCGGTGCTCACCCGTCTCGAAGTGAGTCCATGAGCGAGCCTCCACCGCCGCGCGAAGGCCGCGTGCTTGCGCTCTTTGCCGTGCTGGCGTTGGCCCTACTCGTGGTGGGCGGCCTGGGCGCCCGGTCGATTTACCAGCGCTTTGCCATGGACGAGCCGGCCGAGGTCGCCGAAGCCGTCATTCCCGTGGAAGCCACCGTGGACCCGGCCGATCCACCGCCACCGCCACCACCGCCGCCGATGGCGCCGCGCTACCGTCCGGGACCCTATGTGCAAACCGTTGGCCTCCTTCCCGGCGGCCTAAGCACGCTCCGCCGCATGGCGAGCGCCCGGCGTGGCGGTCACCAGCTCAACAACCCCTGGATCGTCGCCGGGGGCGAACTGCGCCCCGGCGCGGGGCCGGGTCCGAGCGGCGGGCCGGCCCTCGCCCTCCAGGGCGCCGACCCGCAGGTCGTGGTCCCCGGAACGGCGGCAACCCTCGATCTGCGCACGGACCTCAACAGCCAAGGCCTGCTGCTCGTTTTTGAAGGCTACGAGGGCCATTTCTTCGTCCCCGCCCAAGCGCAAACAGAGCTCGGACGCATCGCCGTCGCCGGCGACCTCGCGCAGCTTCAGTTCGGCATCGACGCGCCGACCTTGCCCAGCGGCGCGCCGGCGCCCTCGGGCCAGGACATGCGCGCCACCGTGCGGGTCGCCGCCGTGGACGCCCAGGGGCGCGTCTCGCCCTTTCAAACGCGCCAGCTCCGCGTGCCGCCCGTGGGCACCGGCGACGTGGAAGTGGCCCTCTCCATGACCAGGGCAACGGACCTCGACCTCTACGTCGTCG
>JBCCRV010000148.1:0-12720 GCA_039201085.1 Myxococcota bacterium
CCGAATGGCATTGGCTTTACGCGGGTTTAGGCGCCACTGCGTACGGCTTCGAGCAGGCGCTCGCCGTACTGTTCAACACGTGCCGGCCCCATGCCGTGCACTTCACCGAGCGATTCGAGGTCGTTTGGCTTTCGGTCGGCGATCTCGCCCAGCGTGCGGTTTGAGCAGACCACGTAGGCCGGCACGTGCGCTGCGTCCGCCAGTTCCTTGCGCACTTGGCGAAGCGCCTCGAAGAGCAACGGGTCGCTCACGGCGGGTGCGCTCTCCTTCGAGCTGCGCGCCTTGGGCGCTGCGCGCTTTGCGGGTAGGACGATGCGCGCGGGCTCTTCGTCCTTCATGACCGCGGCGCCTTTCTTTGTAATGTAGAGGAGCGGGTACTCGCGCGCATCGATCGCGGCATAACCGGCCGTGACGAGGCGTCGAAGGAGCTGCACGACCCAGTCGACCTTGTGCTCACCGAGAATGCCGAAGGTGCTGAGCCGGTCAAAGCCTTGCCGGCGAACCTTGGCGTTGTCCTTGCCAGCGAGCATGTCAGCAATCGCCTTCATGCCGACGCGTCCGCGCGCGCGCGCGACGCCTGCCAGCGCCTTTCGCACGACCAGCGCATCCTCCGGTGAACTTTCGCCCGTCGTCTCCCCGTCCTCGAGCGCGAGGCAGATGTCGCAATGACCGCACCCACCGAGGATTTCGGCCTCGTCGCCGAAGTAGCGAAGGATGAAGTCGTGGCGGCAGCTGCCGGCTTCGGCGTAGCGCATGAGGTCGAGGAACATGGACCACTGCTGCTGAATGCGTTCGCTGCTTCGCGCGCCGCCCTCCCATGGGCGTTCGATGAGGCGGCGGCGCAGGCCGAGGTCGGCGGACGCGCTGAGAAGCAGCCCGCGTGCCGGCGCGCCGTCGCGCCCCGCGCGACCGACTTCCTGATAGTAGGCCTCGATCGAGCCCGGCGCCTCGACGTGCACGACGAGGCGAATGTCGGCGCGGTCGATGCCCATGCCAAAGGCGTTGGTGGCGACGACGACGTCAAGCTCGCCGCGTGCAAAGGCCAGGCCCACCTCGTTGCGCTTTTCTGCGGGCAGGCCAGCGTGATAGGCGGCGCTGCGGTAGCCCAGCCCGGCGACGTGCTCGGCGAAGCGTTCGGTGTTTTTGCGCGTGGCCGCGTACACGATGGCGCCACCGGCGGGATTTCTGGGATCGCCGAGGTTCTCACGGAGGGCTGCGCTCATCGCCGCCCTACGCTGCTTGGGCGTTTCGAGCAGTTCGGCGCGGAGGTGCAAATTTGGCCGGGCAAAGCCCCGTAGAATCACGCGCCCGTTCTGCATGCCGAGGCGTTCGACGATTTCGTCGCGCACACGCGGGGTGGCGGTCGCCGTGCAGGCGAGAACGTGGCGGGGCTTGAGGCGGGCGAGCACTTCGCCGATGCGCAGGTAGTCGGGGCGAAAGTCATGGCCCCATTGGGAAATGCAGTGCGCCTCGTCGATGGCCACGAGCGGCGGGTTCAGCGACTGAAGCATCGACACGGCGAAATCGTTGGCGAGCCGTTCGGGCGCCACGTACACAAGCCGGTATTCGCCGCGCCGCAGGGCGGCTTCCCGTTCGTTGAGCTCGCTTCGATCGAGCGTCGATGCGAGGTACGTCGCGGCGATGCCCCGGTCTTGAAGGCCCCGGACCTGATCCTCCATCAGGGCGATGAGGGGCGAGATGACGATCGTCGTGCCTTCGAGCTGGCTCGCCGGATACTGATAGGTCAGCGACTTACCGCCGCCGGTGGGCGCCACGACGAGCACCGGTTGGTTGTCGTCGAGCAAGGCTTCGACCGCCTCGCGCTGCCAAGGGCGAAAGGCCTCCAGGCCGAAGCATGAGCGCAGCCGGGTTTCGTGATCGGTGGAGATAAGCGCCTCTGCGGAATGACCTACCATGGCGCGGCCCTGCTCGCCCGACGCAACCTTCGGTTGCGGGCCCGATTGCCGCAAGGGGTCGCGATGGCGCATTGAGACGCTGGCAAAAAGCTCGATTTTTAGCGATTTTGCCCACGGTTCACGGATCACCACGGCCAGGCTGCGCCAGTCCCGTTGGCGATCTACACTACCCAAATGGCGTCCACGCAAAGGGCCGCGCTGGCCTTGCTGCTGGCCTTTGGCTGCGGCTCCCGGGCCTCGCGGACCGCGCAGCTCTATCCCAGCGAGAAGGTCGTCATTCAGTCGTCCGTCGTCGGACTCAGCGGCCTGACGGTAGACGCGGACGGTCAGCTCTGGGCCGTGCCGGAAGAAGCCCGGGTGCTGATCTCCGTGAACGTTGGCACCGGCCAGACCGAGGCGTATCCGATCGAGGGCCTCGACGACGCCGTCGAACTCGAGTCGCTGGCGTACCTATCGCCGGGGCGATTTCTCGTGGGTACGGAAGCCGAGGACGCGCAGCGGCAGGTCGATGCGCTCGTGACTCTGCGGGCGGATGGCGGCCGCTTTGTGGTCGAGCAGAACGCGGTGTGTCCGTACGCCCATTGGCACGTGCGCCCCGAAGCAAACCGCGGCATCGAAGGTATCTGCCATAGCGGCGCCGGCGAGATCCTCGTCGCGACGGAGGTGGTCGAAGAAGTGGAGGGCCATCGCTACGCGCCGCTCGCCCGACGAAACATGGACGGATGGCACTCGTACAGCCTCGAGCTGACGAGCGACACGGGCAAGATTTCCGGCCTCTCCTGCACGCGCGCCAGCAACGGTGATGTCCTGGCGATCGCGATCGAACGGCACTTTGGCCGAACGCGCCTTCTTTCCTTTCGCGTGCCGAACGAGTCCGCACCGGTTCATGCGACGCCGATCCAGCCGCGCGTGCTTGCGGACCTGGACGGCTGGGTTCGAGAGCAGGCGGAGCCCCCGAACTTTGAGGGCATCGCGCGCTTGCCGGACGGACGCATCGCGGTCGTCGTGGACAATTACTACCACCACGAGCAGGCCGGACCGTCCACTCTCTTTGTCTTTCCGCACGCGGTCGATGCGAACGCGGGCCAAGACGAATGGCCCGTTGTAGCGACGCGATAACCCGCTAACACACGGTCATGGACGTCCGAGAAACGCGCTGCTCCGTCACCTGCGCGCGCGGCACGCGACCGGCGCTGCTAAAGGAGCTAGGCCAGCTTGGCATCGAGGCACAGGAACAGCAGGGCGTCGTTTGGCTTCCAGACCTCGCGGCCGCCTATGCCGTACTGATGCACTCGCGCGTCGCGTCGCGGGTGCTCTTGCCCATCGCGGCCCAGGAGGGCGTCTCGGCGGACGATGACGTGTACGAGTGGCTTCGAACGCTTCCCTTCGAGCAGCACTTCGGTCTGGAAGACACCTTTGCGATCGACGTGAGCCAAGGCGGCGGCTTTTCGGCCCATGCGCGCTTTCTGGCGCAGCGCTGCAAAGACGCGCTCGTCGATCGCTTTCGCGATCAGCTTGGCGACCGGCCGAGCGTCGACACGCGGGACGCGGACCTTCGCTTTCACCTTCACTGGGCGCCGAGCGCCTTCTTCTACGTGGACCTCGGTGGCCCGCTGCATCGGCGCGGCTATCGACCGGCAGGGGCGGAAGCGCCGCTGCGTGAAACGCTTGCTGCGGCCCTTATCATCCTCAGCGACTGGGACCAAAGGTTGCCGCTTCTCGATCCGATGTGCGGTAGCGGTACGCTACTCGTCGAAGCGGCGCTGATGGCGCTGCGCGTCGCGCCGGGGCTCACACGCTCGCTCGGGCCCTGGCGTTTTCACGATCGCGCCGCGTGGCAGGCGCTTCGGCAAGAAGCCGACGGGCAGCGATTGGCCACGCTTCCCGCGGCCATCGCAGGCCGCGATCGCTCCGCGGCCGCGCTGCGCGTCGCAAAGGAGAGCCTGCGCCGGGCCGGCGTCCAGGGGGTCGAGCTGGTCGAAGGCGCCTTTCGCGACGCGACGCCGCACGGTGAAGGTGGCGTGATCGTTTCCAACCCACCCTACGGCGAACGGCTCGGTGAACGGGGCGAGCTTGTGCAGCTCTACCCGCGTATCGGCGACGGGCTGAAGGCGCGCTTTGGTGGATGGAGCGCGCACTTTCTCGTGGGCGATCGTTCGCTGGCTTCACGCATCGGGTTGAGGCCCAAGAAGAAGCGCGTGGTGCACAACGGCGCCCTCGAGTGCGTCTTTGTCTCCTTTGATGTGCGCGCTCGACAGGGCCAATCGGCACCGCGGCGGGTGCGCGCGGAGGCGTCCATGTTTGAAAACCGCCTGCGTAAGAACCTGCGCCGCCTCGGCGGCTGGGCGAAGGGCGGACCCTTCGATGCCTACCGGCTCTACGACGCAGACATTCCCGAATACAACGTGGCCATCGACCGCTACGGCGACGCCGTGCTGCTTTCGGAGTTTCGTCGGCCCCACGCGGTGGCGGCCACCCTTGCCGATGCGCGCCTGCACGATGCGCTGATGGTGACAGCGGACGTGCTCGGCGTGCCCGTCGACCGCATTCACGTTCGGGAGCGCGCGCGCCAGCGCGCCAGCCAGTACGAAAAGCGCGGCGAGGGCGGCGCGATGAAGGTGGTACGCGAAGGGCGCCATCGCTTCTTCGTGAACCTCGAGGACTACCTCGACACGGGGCTCTTTCTCGACCACCGAGACCTGCGTCGCCGCATGGCCAAGGAGCTCAAGGCCCGAGGGGACGCGCGCTTTTTGAACCTTTTTGCCTACACCTGCACGGCGAGCGTGTACGCCGCCGCCGTGGGCGCCCGAACGACCAGCGTTGACCTGAGCGGGCGCTACCTGCGTTGGGGCGAAGAGAACTTTGAGCTCAACGAAATGAGCGCTGCCCACCATCGCTTCGAGCGCGCGGACGGCAAGCGATGGCTTTCGTCCCATCGCGAACGCTACGAGCTGATCTTTCTGGCACCGCCGTCCTACAGCCGGTCGAAGTCGGTGGCCGGCGAGCTCGATCTACGGCGCGATCACGCCCTGCTGATCGAGGACAGTTATGGCCTGCTTGCGCCGGGGGGCACGCTCTATTTTTCGAGTCACGCGCGCGGACTGAAGCTGGACGCGCGGCTGGCGGACTTGAAGCCAGAGTCGATCGACACGACGCCGCGCGACTTCAAACGCGGCGCCCACCAGACCTGGCGCTTCCAGCGCGATGCTTGATTCGCGTGCTCCGCGCCTCGGCGCACCGTCCATGCAGTGGGCAGACAGTTCGCTGCAAAGCTACGCATTCAGGTCGCTTTGTCGGCGCGTCCTCGGCCCACGTCGATCGCAGCTTCTTGTTTAAACGCCCACGACGCGCGGTGAGCGTCCCGCTGCCGGTATGACGCGATCGCGTTCTATCGTCGTCGTCTACGACGTCGCGCGTCGTCGGGAATCGTGATCGGTTCGGCAAGAATCAGAATCGGCTCGCTGCCCTCGTCCGACTCAACTACGATTCGATGGTCGCCAGGCTCGAGCACCATCGAGAGCGCATTCCGTCCGCGCGAGATGCATCCGTCTTCATCTCGCCCCAGAAAGATCACGGTGCCCTCGCCGCGAACGAGGCGCGCCTCCAGGGCGACCGATTCCTCGATGCGCAGATGAAAGACGCGCTCCGGACCCGTGAGTCCGTCTGCGCCTTCGCAGGCGTAGGACGCGCGCTCCGATTCGCCGTGCACGACGGTCGAGTAGGGTACGCCGTCGATCCAGTACTGCGCTTCCGCGGCCGGGGTAGGTTCGCTCCCCAGCGCCGCGTCCGGCGCGCTCTCCCCTCCGCCGTTTGCTGCGGGGCGCGGCGGGGCGCTCTGGGCCGCCAGCGAACCGCCATTGGGCGCCGCGGCTGGGTCTTCGTTTGCGCTCGGATTGGTCTCCCCTTCACGGTCCTCCGCGCCGGCGCTTAACCCTCGCAGCATGGACGCATGCGCGATGCCGAGCAACTGAAGCGTGCGCAGGTTGCGCTGGTTTTGACCTCGCTGAAGGCGTTCTTCGGAAAAGTCGCAGGGAAACGAGCGGCCACCGTCGAGGGCCACGTTGGGGTGCACGCCGTCGCCGGCCAAACCTCGGTTTGGAAGGTCGGCGAGGGCCGCGTAAAAGTCGACGTAGGGAAGGTGCAGGGCTTCGGCGATGCCCCGCGTGATCACATTGTATCGGCGGGCCCAGCCGTCCATGGAAGGTTCATCGCCGCGTGGCGTCGTCGCGGCGAGCAGCGGAATCACGCCGCGTTGCTCCAGGCTTTCGATGAGTTGAATCAGGCGCTCGGCGTAGCGGCGCGGGTTCCGTCCTTGCACATCGTTGCCTCCCCAAAAGGCGAGGGCGAAGCGGGCGCGCGTGGCGTTGATTTCTTGAATCGCGCGCGTCGGGCGACCCGTGAGGCCTTGGCGAAGGGACCAGCCGACCTGCGCGACGAGGCTCTCGCGCTCGAAGGGGTCGTCCCGGCCGATGCGTCCGCTGCGAAAATGCTCGAGCACGGGCCGAAGGGCCTCGTGCTCGGCGAGGTTCAGTCCGCGGTCGCGGCTGAAGCAATGCAGGAATGCACGGGACTCGACGCTGGAGCCGCCCATCTTGGCGAATACCTGATCGTTGCGCTCCCGTCGCGCGGCAATGCGGGCCAGGGCCTCGTCCATGGCCGGTGTTGCCTCGGACACCAGTGCCAGCGTTCGGCGGTGGAGGGTGGGCGGTTCAAAGGGCGCCTCGACGGACGTCGGCGTCGGGTCCTGTGTGCTCACGGCTTCAGCGGACGGCGTGGCTTCAGAGGGGCGCGCCGGCGTTTCCGAGCCGGACTGGCTCGACGGCGCAACCACCGCAGGGGCGGGTGCGCAGGGAGCGAGCAGCAGCAGGCCGACGAGGGCGATGGGCGACCACGACGCCACGAGCGAACCGTAGTGCGACACGGGGGGAGCGGGCAACATTGGCGCCGGCGCTGGACGGGTGCGGGGAACGCCGGCGCCTTGCGGCCGTGGCCGTCGCCGGCAACATGGCGCCCATGCCCCTCGACGCGGACTTCGTTGCGGACTGCCCTTACGACCCCGGCGGCCTGCTCATCGACGAGCTTCTGGAAGTCGACAAGGACGCCGGAAGGGTGGTCGTACGCATGCCCACGCACCCCGAGCTGCCGCTGACGCGCCAGCAGCGGGCCCATCCAGTTCGCCATCCGCGGCACGTCAGCGGCGGGCTCATGGTGCATATGACGGGCATGGTGGGCTTCGTTCACGCCTACTACGTGCTGGGTTTACGCCACGAGGACGGCTGGATCGGCTATGGCGGGCGCATCTATCAGGCCCGCTTTTTGGCCCTCGCCGAGCCCGGCGAGCCCCTAATGCTCGAGGGGGTCGGTACGAAGGTGCGGCGCGGCGAAAAGCGCTGCTTCGTACGCTACACCTTTGCCTTTCACCAGGGCGAAAGGTGCGTCTACGACTCGGAGCAGAGCGCGATGTGGATGAAGGTGGTCGAATGACGCGGACCTTTGAGGTCGAAACGCGTGGCCGGTCCATCGTCGACATCACGGCGGAGGTGCGCCGCCGTTCCGAGGGCCAAGGGGGCACGCTGGCCAACGTCTTCGTACACCACACGAGCGCGTCCTTGATGATCAATGAGAACGCCGATCCGGACGTGCTGCGCGATCTAGAGAGCTACTTTTCTAGGCTCGTTCCGGACGGTGATTCGCTCTACCGGCATGTCGCCGAAGGCCCCGACGACATGCCGGCGCACGTTCGAAGCGCACTCACGGCCACCAGCTTGAGTGTGCCCGTGATCGACGGGCGGCTAGCCCTCGGCACCTGGCAGGCGATCTACCTGTGGGAACACCGGCACGCGCCGCACCGGCGACGCATCACCGTTACCCTCGTGTAGTCGTTCCTACATACCGGCCGGGCAGCGTGGGGCTGCCGTGCACGCAGCGATTTCCGCACCGCAGGCGTCGAAGATGTCTTCGATACCGCCGATGCCGCCGGAGAGTACGGACTCGATCGCGCAGTTGAGGACCTGGTCCACGAAGAACTGCACGTCGGCACAAGCCTGCGCGTTGCAGGTGGTGATGCAGGCGAAGGAGAAGCCGGGCGGGATGCCGTCGAAGTCGATGCAGCCGAAGATGCAGGTGGCGACCTCGATGCAGGTGACGCCGGGACACGCGCCGCAGTCGCCGGGGCAGTTGGTGCAGCTCTCAAACTCGCTCGCCTCGCAGACGCCGTTGCCGCAGAACGAGCAGACGCCACAGTCGGCGCTGCAGCTCGCGCAGTCCTCGTTGCGAGCGCAAACGCCGTCGCCGCAGCCGACGCAGCGGCCGCAGTCCGCCGGGCAGGTGGAGCAGTTTTCGATGCCGGGTGTGCACGCGCCATCGCCGCAGGCCGGGCAGGGGTCGCAGTCGGCTGCGCACGTGACGCAGTCTTCGCCATCGCTCGCGCGGCAGAAACCGTCGCCGCAAGTGCGGCAAGCGCCGCAATCGCCCGGGCAGGAGCCACAGCTTTCGGTGACGGAACAGCTTCCATCGCCGCAGCGCTCGCAGAGGCCACAGTCGATTGGGCAGGTCGCGCAGTCTTCGCCGACGCCACATACGCTGTTCCCGCAAGTCTCGCAGAGGCCGCAGTCTTCGGGGCACGAGCTGCAGCTTTCGGCGCCCATGCACATGCCGTCGCCGCAGGTGTCGCAGCGGCCGCAGTCGGCGGCGCAGCCGAAGCAGTCTTCGCCGGGCTGGCATTCGCCATCGCCGCAGGTGTCGCAGCGGCCGCAGTCTTCGGGGCAGCTCGCGCAATCCTCGTCGCCCCGGCAAGCACCGTCACCGCAGCTTGGGCATGGACCACAGTCAACGGTGCAGGTGGCGCACGTTTCGCCGCCGGCGCACATGCCGTCGCCGCAGCCCGGGCACGCGCCGCAGTCCACCGCACACGTGTCACAGCTTTCGCTCGGCGCGCACGTACCGTCGCCGCAGCGCTCGCAAACGCCGCAGTCGGCGGCACAGCTCACGCAGCTTTCGTCCGCGGCGCAGGTACCGTCACCGCAGCCTGGGCACGTGCCGCAATCCACCGGACAAAGGGCGCAGTCTTCCGAATCGTCGCAGAGGCCGTCGCCGCATCCAGGACAAACGCCACAGTCCACGGGGCAGCTCGTGCAGTTTTCACCGGCGGCTTCGTTGCACACGCCGTCCGCGCAAATCGCCAGCACCTCGCAGTCGATGCGGCAGTTCGAAGAGTTTTCATCCGGGTCGCAGAGGCCGTCGCCGCAGAACGAACCGTCGACCTGAAAGTCGATCTCGAGGTCCGTTCCGATTTCTGGCGTTCCGCCGTCGACGCCGCCGTCGGGCACGCCGCCCGGGAGCACGGAGCGTCCACACGCGCTGAGCAGCAAAAGAAGGGGAAGGGCCCGGGATAAGCGCAAAGCAACCATGGCGTACAGGCTACCGGATCGCTCACCGTGCGCCATGTTCCCGAGCGTCTCGGCACGCATTTTTTCGAGTGCGAAGCCGCGCTTCACCCTCATGCGAACGACCTGCCGCGCAACGTGTGAGCCTTCGCACGACTTCGGCCCATCGGGCGGGGCAGCCTGGGGCCGTGACCGAAGAGCTATCGCCCAAGACCGAACGCATCGTGGCCGCCCGTCAGCGCCTGCGGGAGCGTTGCGAAGCCCGGCTGCAGGCGACGCCGGCCCTCGCCGACGAAGCGCCCCAGGGCACTGGACCGGCGAACCGCCACGGGATGCCGCGTCTTCCGCCCGGTCAGCACGAAGCGAAGGGCTGGCCCGTGCTCGACCTCGGCATCAAGCCGCAGATCGCGCTGGAGGATTTTCGCCTCGAGCTCGCCGGCGCGTGTTCGGCGCCGCAGACACTCGACTTCGCCGGCCTCTCGGCGCTGCCGGTGGTCGAGGACCAGAGCGATTTTCACTGTGTGACGACTTGGTCGAAGTATGACCTTCGCTGGCGGGGCGTGCGCTTTATCGACGTTGCCTCCCTTGCCCAACCGGCGGACGAGGCGACCCATGTCTTCGTGAGCGCCTCCGACGGCTACACGACCAACCTTCCGCTCGTCGAAGCCCTCAAGGGCGACGTGCTCCTCGCCTTCGAGGTGGAAGGCGAGCCGCTCGCGCGCGAACACGGCGGTCCGGTCCGCATGATCACGCCGCAGCTCTACGCATGGAAGGGCGCCAAGTGGATCTCGAAGATCGAGTTTCTCACGGCGGACCGTCGTGGCTTTTGGGAAGAGCGCGGCTACAGCAACACGGCCCACCCCTGGCGTGAAGATCGCTACGCGAAGTAGTGGCGTCGCAGCGGGCCATTGCCGTTCATGAAGTGCGTCCGCTCAGCGAGGGGCGCATGCACGTACGCTTCGAACTGGCGTGTGGCTGCGTGATCGAGCGCGAGCTGGCGAGCGACCGCCTCATTCCGACGGAAGACGGTCCGCTTCTCGTTGGCAAGTACCCGTGTCCCGTGGGCCATCCGCTCGTTCGCGTCTGATGCGTTGCAGGGCGCGTCGTAAAAAGTACGACGCGCCGAATCGAGCGTTTTCCGCGTTCTCGTAAAATCTACGATAGCCAAAGCGACGGCGCGATCCGCATCTCTGACGCCCCCCAAACCTACCAGGAGCGCTTCAATTACCTGCGACGGCTGAACCGCATGAACACCAACCCCTCATGCAGAACACGTCGCTGCAGGCCCAGATGCACGAGCAGACCTTCATGCGGGCGCGCGACCAGCGCTGGATCGACAACCCCTCCGCGACGTCGATGCGGACTTCGGGGATCGCCCGCCCCTGAATCGGCTGCAGCATGGCTTGAAGCTCGTCTGAGAAGGCGCGGGCGTCGTCGCTCTCGGTGCGCAGACCGACGACGGCGCGCTGTGCCGAAGCGCCCAGGCCGTCGAGGATGCGCTGCAGGTGGGCGAGGTTTTCCGCCGGCGCTTCGGAACCAAGGCTTCGCTCGAGGTTGGCGAGCTCGATGCGCGCGCCCACGAGCAGCTGGCCCAGGTCATCGTGAAGGTTTCGCGCGAGGGTGGCCCGTTCGTCCGTACGCACGACGTTTAGGTGGGCGACGAGCTGCTGAAGGGCCCCGCTCTGCTGCACGACCTCCTCGGCCAGGGCGCCGTTCCGCACGGCCAGTTCGCGGCGCTGAAGCTCCACTTCCGCGGCGAAGAGCGAGCGCTCGCGGAGCAGCAGGTACACCCAATGGCCTAGGACGAGGGACGTCAGAAAGATCGTCGTGCAGCGGCCGCCTTCGCCGGCGAGTCCGAGAGCACGCTGACAACGTACGCCACAACAAACACGGCGGCGAAAATCGCTGACGTGCCGGCCGCGCGCACCCGGACCGTCTCCCGCGCGTAACGATCGAAGGCTTCCTCGGGCGTTTCGCCCGGAGCGGCACGTTGCGGGCTAGAGCTCATCCCAAAAATCGCCGTGGCCAGATTTTTGAGCAGGTTGCGCGAGATTCAGCGTCCGCGAACCGAAGTAAGTGCCGAGCATTTTCGAGGTGAGGGGATGGCTGAAGGTCGTGCGAGCTGGCGGAAATATGGTCACGGCGCTTTTGGGGATGAGCTCTAGCGTTGGTGGAGGCCGAGTTCATGGGAGCGTTAAAGAAGGATACCGGCGACCGTAGCGGTCATGCACGCGGCGATGGCGCCGCCGAGCATGGCGCGTAGGCCGAGGCGCGCCAGGTCTGAGCGCCGCTCCGGTGCGATGGCGCCAATGCCGCCGATCTGAATCGCAATGCTGCCAAAGTTGGCGAAGCCACAGAGGGCGTAGGTGGCGATAACGACGCTTCGATACTGAAGGTCGGCGCCCTCACGCAGCATCTCCGCGAGGTGTCCGTACGCGACAAACTCGGTGACCACGAGCTTCTCGCCCAGGAGCGCGCCGACCGTTCCGCAGTCTTCCGTGGCGACGCCCATCACAAAGGCGATCGGGGTGAAGACCGTGCCGAGGATCGACTCGAGGGTCCAGGGTTCGAAGGACGTACCCGCAAGCCCGTTGACGAGCTCGACGGGGACGCCGATCAGCGCGTTCACCATCGCGACCAGCGCAACGAACGCGAGCAGCATGGCGCCCACATTGAGAGCCAGCTTAAGGCCCTCACCGGCGCCACGCGCGGCGGCGTCGATCACGTTGGCGTCGATCGCTTCGGCTTTGAAGGTCGGAACCTCGTCTTCGCTTCGCGCTTTCGTTTCCGGGACCATGATCTTGGCAACAACAAGCGCGGCTGGGGCCGAGAGCACGGACGCGGCGATCAAATGGCCGGCGATGTCGGGCAGGTCGCCGCGAAGCATGTCGACGTAGCCAGCGAGCACGCCGCCCGCCACCGTCGCAAAGCCACCGACCATGACGGCGTTGAGCTCCGAAAGGCTCATCGACGCGACGTAGGGCTTGATGACGAGGGGCGCCTCTGTCTGCCCCACAAAGATGTTCGCCGCGGCGCTCAGCGTTTCCGGACCCGTCGTCTTCATCGTACGGCGCATGAGCCACGCGATGCCGTAAACGATGCGCTGGACGAGGCCCAGATGGTACGCGACGGCCATCAGCGACGAGAAGAAGAGCACCGTCGGCAGCACGTTGAGAGCAATGGAAAAGCCCTCGTCGACAGCGGACCCGAAGACAAATCGGCTGCCCGCGTCGGTGAACTCCAGGAGACGCACGACGCCCGTATTCAGCCATGAAAAGAGCTTCATGCCCGGCGTCGTTTTGAGCACGAGGACGGCGAAGAGGAGCTGAAGTCCCACGCCCCAAAGGGCGATGCGCCAAGGAAAGCGCTTTCGATCGAGCGACAGCGTCCACGCCAGGAAGAGCAGCACGAAGATGCCG
>JBCCRV010000149.1:0-12702 GCA_039201085.1 Myxococcota bacterium
CCAGCCGCACCCCGCCCCGCCAGGGCGCATTGATGTCTGTCGTCCGTGAGGCTCCCGCGAACCACCGTCGAGTTCTCGCCGCACGGAGTCGCTTTGATCAGGGGGATCTACAGAGCGCGATTTGGGCGCTCGCAGACGGCCTGCGGCACTCGAACCCGGTGCTCGACTTCGTAGGCGTCAAAGCTCCCGTCCTGCGAGCCTCACGAAGGCAGCAGCCGAGTACCAGGCAGCCGAACACCACGCGCGTGCCCAGCGTGCTTGAGTAAGCACATCGGTTTCAGCCAAGGGCCTCATCCCAAAACCCCGATGGCCGGGTTCTTGCTCCGGTTGTACGCGGCCTAACGGCCGCGAGGCGAAGGAAATGCGGAGCATTTTCGCGGTGAGGGTATGGATGAAGGTCGTGTGAGCGGGCGGGAACATGGCCGTGGGTTCTTGGATGAGCTCCAGTCGGGTCCGACTCCCCAACCCGCTCATCGCGCTCCTTCACGGGCGGCGCTCGATGCATGCTCCGGAGCATTCACGCGACTGGGCGCCTTGGCTCACTCGCAGGGCACGGGCGCGTCATCGATAACGAGTTCGTCGATGAAGTTGGTCATCGATCGAGACGCCGTCGGCCGGCCAGAGATAGCGCCCACGGACACGCTTGAGAGTTCCGAAAAGGACAGGTCCGAGCGGTCGAAGGCCGTTTCACCATCGAAGCGCACGTTCAGGTGGGCGTCGCCGTCGCCGGCCTCCACTTCCACCTGAACGCACACCCAGCGGCCCGTTTCGACCGCGACGTCTGAGCGCCCGACGGTGAGGCCGTCGCGGCCCCCGTCCACGACGAAGTTCATCTGGGGCCCGCCCGTATTGACTATGATCGTTCCGAAGGCGCCCTGAAGCCAAATCGGCGCCACCTGCGAACCCCCGAAATCGCTCTGATGAAGGTAGAAGCGGACAAAGAGGCGCGAGGCATCCACGCGGTAGCGAAACCCGCTCCACGGAAACTCCTGACCGCCGCGAACATCGGCGCGCATCGAACGCTCGCCGAAGAAGACCTCGTCCCGCTCGAACTCGGGGCGCATCGGAAAGGCGATTCGCTCGCGAGACTCGTCCTCGAAGTCGTCGCAGTGGAGCGCCTCGCCAAAGGCCGAGCAGCCGCGCCCCAAGCTCATGTCTGGAGCGCCCTCGTCGCCCACATCGATGGCGACATCAAAGGAGTCCGCATCGACGGCCGCATCCAGCGCCGCGTCTCGCGCCGATTCGTCCACCGCCAGATCCATCGGAGCCCCGTCCACCGCGGCGTCCACACCCGGGCTTCCATCGACGCCCACGCTTCGATCCATCGCGACGGCCTCATCGACAAGCGCGCCGTCCGCCGGACCGGCGTCCGCGGGGTCGCTGGAAGTTCCGCAGGCCACCACCAGGACCCAAGGGAGAAGGTGTCGCTTCATGAACGCCAGCGTTTCACGGAATGGAGGTCGACCGTAGACCGTAGGTGCAAAAATCGACCGGCGCGCACGGAATGTAAGGAGCGACTAGCCGGCGCATCCCGCGGGGTCGAACTCGTAACCGCATGCTCAAGCCGCCCGCAGCGAAGCGCGCAGTTTTCAACCAATTCGGAGCGCGCTAGGGTGTCCGACAGCCATGAAGCGATCAGACTCGACCCACTGGCTTGGCGCGCTCGCCCTCGCGACGGCCCTATTTGGCCCTGCATCCAACGCATCGGCCCAGGTTTCCGCGTCCTTTGAAGCGGCGGGCAACGGCGCAAGCCACGTACGCGTTCGGCTCGCGGCCGGCGCCCGCGGCGGCGAGCTGCGGCTGCCCGTCGGTACCGTGGTCTCAACGGGGGACGGTAGCGTGCAGGACCTCGCCCTCGGTCGTGAGCTCAGCGTTCGACTGGGTACCTACGAAACGCGCACGGTGACGGTGGAAAGCTACTGCTTGAACGAGAACCGTCCACCGGCAACCCGAGGCACCTCGCTCAAGAGCACGCGGGACGGATCCCATGAAGTCCGCCAAATCGTCGCCCAGCGGCGGCGGTTTTCCCATCAGGCGATTCAGCAAGCACTTTGGAGCCTTCCTCGGTGGCAGGCAGCCCAAACGCTCGCCGAGCGCCGCGTCCTTTCACGGCAGCTCGATCGACGTGTTCGCTACGTTCTTCGCGCCGCGGGGCTCGTGAAGTAAGTCCGCCCCCCACACTCAGGCGCACCGTCATCCGACTGGCGGTGCCCGCCGTGGGTCAGGGGCTGCTGCATACGCTGCTCTTTTTGGTCGACCGCATCATGCTGGGTCGCCACGACCCGGACTCGCTCGCGGCAATGCAAATCGGGGGTCCGCTCGTATGGGCGGTCTTCTCCACCCTCTACGCGCTGAACGTCGGCCCCGTAGCTCTCGTGGGCCGGGCCGTCGGCGCAGGCGACGCCGCGCTGGCCACCGCCGCCACGCGCGGCGCGATGGCGTTGGGCCTGGTCGTCGGCCTGTTCGCCGGTGCGCTCGGCTTGCTTTTGATTCAGCCGCTGCTCTTGCTCTTTCCAAATGCGGGACCCGATGTGCATGCGGAAGCCAGCGCGTACCTGCTGGCCGTGCTTCCGGGTCTGCCCTTTGTGCTTCTCTCGCTGACAGGCGCGGCGGTTCTCAGCGCTGCCGGCGATACGCGCACGCCTTTTTTGATCAGCGCCGTCGGCAACGCCTTAAACATCGGGGTCAACGCCCTACTCATTCCGCAGCTCGGCGCCATGGGCGCCGGCATCGGCAGCACCGCCGCTGTCGTCCTGCAGTCGCTCTTTCTTATTCACTGGCTCCGGGGGCGCAGCCGGGTGCTCAGCCTCGAAGGTCGCGGCGGTGAGCGCGCGGCCCTTCGTCGGGTGCTCGAAGTTTCGATGCCCGCCGTGGCCGAACGCATCGTGCAGCACATCGGCTTCTACGGCTTCGTGGTGATGGTCGGATGGCTCGGCCCAGCGGCCATGGCGGCGAACCAATCGCTTGTGAGCCTCGAGTCGATCGCGTTTCTGAGCGCCGACGGCATCGGCATCGCGGCCGCCGCCGTTGTCGCGCAGAAGCTGGGCGCCGGCGAATCAGAGACCGCGTCCCGAGGTGGCTGGATCGCGCTTCGACTCTCGCTCGCATGGATGGTGATCATCGGCGCCACCTTCGCGCTCGTTCCCGAAACGCTCATGAGCATCTTCATCACCGACGAAGACATCGTCGCCCTCGGCGTGCGCTGCTTGTTCGTTGCGGCCGTTGCGCAGCCTTTCATGGGCAGCGCCATCGTACTGGCGCAAGCACTGCGCGGCGCCGGCGAAACACGTCTGCCCTTTATGAGTATGGTGGTGTGCGGCCTTGGTGTGCGCCTGGCGGCCACGTGGTACTTCGCATTTGCACTCGACTACGGACTCGTCGGCGTATGGATTGGATCGACCCTTGATTGGATGTGTCGTTTCGCAATTCTTGGCGGCGCCTTCTATCGGGGCACCTGGCGCTCAAAGACGCTTTAGAAACACGCTTGCACGTGCGCCGCGTACGTGGCCACGCCGCGCTCCGACGCGATCGAAGCGCAACGGTACGAACAAGCGCGAATCGAAGCGGAACGGCGGCAGGCGGAGCGTGACGCGCGGCACGCTGGACGGCGCGAGCAGTCCGGTCAGCCGGACGCGTTCATCGTGCGCCACAACGCACGCCATGCTCGAATCGGGTGGACGACCCATGTGAACCCTCACGCCAGTACCAACGTCCAACTGCTATGGTTTCCCACTGGACGATCGATGAAGCTCGACTGGCTAATCGTGGGAGGAGGGATTCAAGGCGTTCACCTTGCGGTCCGCCTGCTTGGCGAAGCCGGCGTTGAAGAGCTGAGAATCGTGGACCCGGGCCAACGCTTGCTTGAATGCTGGCGTACGTGCACGGCCACGACGGGAATGACGCACCTTCGGTCATCCTCCGTTCACCACCTCGATATTTGCCCATGGTCCCTCCGGGACTTGGGCGGCGACCGACGGAACTGCGACCCCCAACTCTTTGCGGCCCCGTTCGATCGTCCTCAGCTCAAACTCTTCAATCGCCACTGCGACCGCGTCACGGAAGCCTACGGCCTCCACGAACGTCATATTCGAGCGCGGGTCGAGGCATGCTCCGTCGATGAGGACGGCGTAAGCGCCCGACTCTCCACAGGCGCTACCGTTAAAGCGAACCACATGCTGCTCGCGCTAGGCGGGGGCGAACGAGTCCGGTGGCCTCACTGGGCGCCGGAGGATGAAGCACGCGTTGACCACGTCTTCACGCCCGGGTTCGATGGGTGGCCTCGGTTGGAGGAAACGGTGGCGGTCATCGGCGGCGGAACGTCCGCCGTCCAGGTGGGACTTCGCCTTCTTCGCGGCGGTCACCGCGTGCATCTTGTGTCGCGCCACGCTCCGCGGGAGCATCAGTTTGATTGGGCACCCGGCTGGCTAGGGCCGAAGATCATGGCGCAGTTCACGGCAGATCGCGATATGCAACGCCGCCGCGCGCTCATGAAGGCGGGACGCTATGTCGGATCGATTGCGCCGGACGTTCACGCATCGCTCAAGCGGGCGCTCACTGGCGAAAGGCTCTGTCTGCACAGAACCGAAATCGATGAACTTCGCGCACACGACGACCACCTCGAGCTCCGACTATCGCGGGGAAAAACGCTGCGCGTCGACCGCGTCCTGCTCGCGACGGGCTTTCAGTCCGGCCGTCCCGGCGGAGCATTCATCGACGACTTGATCGTGTCCGCGTCGCTGCCCGTTGCACCCTGCGGATACCCCATTGTCGACACCCACCTACGTTGGCACCCTCGTGTGTGGGTGACGGGGGCACTGGCAGAACTCGAACTCGGCCTCGTTGCGCGGAACATCGCTGGCGCCCGACGGGCAGCGACCCGCATCGTTAGCGCGGTCACCGGCAAGGCGCCGACGCCTCACGTTGCCCTCTGCAGTCCGGAACCCGCTGGAACACGTGAGGTCAATGCGGCGCGCTGATCATGAACCGCAGCGCCGATCATGAACCGCAGCGCCGATCATAAACCGCAGCGCCGATCATAAACCGCAGCGCCGATCATGAACCGCGGCGCCGAACATGAACCGCGGCGCGCCGAACAGCGCGAACAATCCGGTCGGCTCGATGATGTATAGAGCGCCACAACACACACGTGCGTTTGAACCGTGCGGCACCTCGCAGGAATCGGAGTGTTGAGCGCCCTTGCTTCGCGCTGGCGGGCGAGGGCCACATGGTATGGTTCGCCCATGGGGTGGGAGCCGGTTGAAACGTGGCCGGCGCAAGGCCGAGACTCGGCCTTTCGCAGCCAAGCAGACGGGATCGTGGCCGAGCGCCGAGGCGTTCGGCCCTTCGAACGCTTGATCCTGTGGTGGCAGTCGACACCGGAGCTGCCCTTTGGCAAAGTCTTCCAAGATCTCGTCGTGACGCAGCGTTACCTGTACGCACGCCGGCTCGACGGGACGGAGCGGCGGGTTCGCCGAGAACAAATCAAAGCCGGGCAAAGCGACCGGCCGATTCGGCACTACGCAGTGGCCGGCGGCGGCGACTTCGTGCTTCCAAACCGCGGCGGCGACGCTGTCGAACGCGCACTGACGCCGGACGCATACCCCAAAGGCTGGTCGAGTCGCTCCCATTGGGAAGCAACACTCGTTTTCTTGGTGGCGGGGTGCGCACTAACGGCAGCGCTTTCCCACGCGTTTCTACAGGAGGGCTCGGTGGCCGTTTCGGCCGGTCGCTACAACTCCGAGTCCGCGTATTGGTTTTACGGTCTAGCCCTGGCGTGGTTGGCGCTCGCGAGCGCGACCTTTCTGCTACCGAGCCGAGTCGTAGCTGACGCTTCCGGCCTTCACCTTCGACGCGGCTTTTGGGGCTTTCGAAAGATCGTTCCCGTTCCGGAAATCCGCTTCGTGGAGGTCCGATGCCTGCATTCCGCCAACGCGATGGGGCGACGCTACCCCGTGCATGTGTTCGTCGAAGGACGCGACGCTCCGCTGCGGCTGCCCACCCCGGAGGCGTATCGCCGCACCGCGTCCGTGGATATTGCCACGCGCTGCGCCGAATGCTGGAACGTCGAACTCAAACTCGACCGTTCGCACAAGCTCGAGCGCTAGACCGGCTTGACTTTCGAATGCGCCCGCCACGTTCGTCCTGTGGTTCGCGGGCAAGGACCGACGACGCAGGAATGTAGGCACATTTCAAGGAGGAGGGACGCTGACATCGGGCCGCAGGTGGGCGTGGCGGGCGCATTCGAGAGTCAAGCCGGTCTAGGCCATGCGGTTCCGACTGCGCACGTGACGCAGCTCCGGCGTCTCCGTTGCTGTCGCTCAGATTCCTGAGGAAAGACACTCGGAGCTCGCGAATGTACGGACATGCTCCGAACTCATGCAACCGCTACGGACGCGTAATGGTGACCGAAACCACCGAACCGCTCTCACGCACACGGACCTGCGTCGTTCGGCTCGCGACCACCCGGCATCCTCGCGTGAGCTCGACCGTCAGTGGTTGACCGAGCTCATCGAAGGGCCACCGGATCGAACCGAGCGAGTAGGTGAAGTCTTCACGGGCTTCGACTGCGGACACGGCCTGGAGAAGCCGCTCGTTTCGAAGGACAACGAATGCGTCAAAGTCCTCGCCCGGACGGTAATCCGTGCGAACGTTGATGCCCAGGTCGCGGGCTTCGAGGGGAAAGCACTGCCCCGCCAGACCGCAGAAGCTATCGCCGGGGCATGAAAGCTCGTCGTAGCAGCGACCGTTCACGCATCGTCCGCTAGTGCACTCAAAGGGCGCGATGCACTCCGAATCCGTTTCACAGACGCACGCACCCGTCGACGCTTCCGCCGCAGCGTCGACGGTCGATCGGTCCAGGGCACCGCGGGGAGCACTATCCTCGATCTGGCCATCACGGAAAGTCGACGAAGCGTCTCGCCGATCGCCATCGGAGTCGCTTGGCAGCGTCGTAGATGTGAAGCATCCAAAGCCCGCGAACGCGAACGCCCCAACCGCAGCCATTCGGAGCAATGCTGAGCGTGACGCTTCCACCGCGTCACGGAACCACAGATGCCGCCCGTAGGGAAGGCCGCGGCTAGGCCATCGCAAGCCGACTCGGCTCGCAAGTCGACGCGGCGCAATGCGCCCACGGGCACGCCGCTAAGCGATCGCGAGTGGACGCGGCTCAAAGGCAAACGCGCTCGCGGGCACGGGGGCGCCGTAGCTTCGAAGCTGATGCGCCCGCGTCACAACGGCGGCGCCCTCCAGAAGGTTCAGCGCAATCTGCGCGACGGAGCGGTTTTCCGGCGCTTCAAGGAAGCTGCCGCGAACCCAATCGTTGAAGGCGCCCATCGCCGGGCCGCACCAAATCTGATAGTCGAGGCGGCGGCTCGCTTCGCCAGCGATGGCCCACTTGCTCGAGAGGCCCAGGTACCAGCGAAAGACGAGGGCCATGCGGTGCTTCGGGTCCTTTTCGGCGCGCTCCACTTCACGCGGATCGCGCTCGGCGAAGAACGCTCGGGTGCGCTCCCAAATGGCGGCGCAGCTGTCGCCGAGGACCTGCTTTTCGAGATTCGCGCGAAACGCTTCGGGCATCGCTTCGATCGAATCGAACTGCCGGTAGGCCGCGTACAGGCGGTGGGCGCGCGGGCCGAACATCGTGCCGCGCTTGAGCACCTGCACCTCCACGCCCATCTCGAACATGTCCGCCGCCGGCGCCATACCCACGTCGGCCATCGACGCCTGGGCGAGCAGCTTCTTGCCTTCCACGCTCAGCCCCGACTCGACGGCGCTCTGATTGACCGAACCGGTAAGCACGAAGTCCGCGCCGTAGCCAAAGGCGGCGGCGATAGACGCAGGTGTTCCGAGGCCGCCCGCAGCGCCCACGCGAATCGCCCGGCCGAACTCAGCAACGGCTTTGTCGCGCTGCATGGCGATGACGGGAAAGACCGCACCGAGGGGCTGGTTGTCCGTATGGCCGCCGGAGTCGCTTTCCACCGTGATGTCTTCGGCGACGGGCAGGTTCTTCGCGAGGGCTGCTTCGGCGCCCGTGAGCTGTCCTTTTTGCACGAGCGACTCGAGGAGCTCGCTCGGGGGCGGCGCCATCATGTGGCGCGCGACTTCGGGCCGGCTGATCTTCGCAAACACGTAGTTGTGGCGGGCCACGCCGCCGCCCTGCCGGCGCACGCCGGAGAAGGCGTAGCGCACGAGCGGCTCGGTGAGGCCCATGTAGGCCGACGCACTCACCCGTCGCACGCCGCGTCGAATGAAAAGGTCCGCCACGGCCGCTTCGAGGTCTGGCTCGTTGGGCGAGTGAATCAGGTTTGCGCCCCAGCTCGCGTTGCTCACGCTGCCCGAACCAAGCGCCCCTTCGATGCGGTCCAGGCCGGCGTTGACGGCGTCGGGCGAAAGGCCCGCCGAACCGAAGAAGCCGAGCATGCCCGCGCGGGCCATTGCGATCACGATGTCGCTCGTGGCGATGCCGTTGGCCATGGCGCCGGCGACGTAGGAGAAGCGCAGCCCGTGCACCTCGTTGAAGGCCCGGTCGCCCAGCCATTCGGGGTAGAGCGGCGGCAGCACGCCGAGCGCTTCCTCGCCAGGACCGGCCGTGCGCGTCGTGGCAACGCCCACGGCGCCCGTCGCCGTGTGGCGAAGGATCGACGCCGGCTGACGGAAGGCATGGGCGGCACGCGCCACGGCGCCTTCGCCGTAGACAGCGGCTTCGGGGGAGCTCTCGGTTGCGGAGGCAAGCATGGGCCGGCTCATAGCGCGCTCGCCGGCCCGGGCACAAGGCGCGGCTGGGGCTTCGCCGGGAAACGCCAGCACCAAGAAACCGTTGCGGAAGAATGCGCAGCAGAAAGGCGCGCGAGGGAAGCGCTCACGGAGCAGCACACAAAGCTCCGTCGCCGCGACGCCTCCTAGGGAGTTACGGAAGACAACCTTCACGCAGGGAGGCTAGCCTTCCTGCGTGGCCCACTACTTTCCGGTGAGCGCAGCGCCTCTTCGGATGGTGCCCAGCCTCCTGCGCTTCGGCGTCGACCTGGGAATGGGTGAGCTCGACGGGCGCTACTTTCAGGTCGACGCCCACTACAAGCGCTACATCGCCGCCAAGCGCGCCAGCCCGGCAAAGACCCTCTGCGCGGGCGTACGCCCCGCGGCCCTGAGCGGCGTGGCGGACTGGATGGCGCAGCAAATGAACGCCGAGGGCATTCAACACGAAGCAGGCGCGGGCGCGATTGGCGACCGACTGCGCGCCCTGGGCAACGCGTGCCAGGAGGACTTTGCCATTCTCCACGAAGGCAAGGGCGGCACGGGCGAAACGCTCGCCGTGGACGTGCGCTTTCCCAGCGGCTGGCATCCCGAACGGCTGCTCCACGCAGACTTCGCCGCGATTCACGGGCCCGTTCCCGATTTCCCCGCCAGCGACGCGGCCAGCCGCGCCATGGTCCGCGGCATGGTTCACCGCGGTCCCTACGTGCGCTTCGTCTGGACCCTCAGCCCGACGGACACACTCGATCAACACCCCGATCGGCACGACCGAGCCGCCGCGTGGCGCAGCGCAACGCAGCTCTTCCTTCGCGTCGAACGGCAAGTCACCGTGCCCTTCCCCGACCTCGGAGCGAGCCTCTTTCTGATTCGGGTGTTTCACACACCCTTGGAAGATCTGGCGGTGGCGGAGCGCAAAACACTCCTGGCTGCCTTGGACGCCATGCCCGACGACGTCCGCCGCTACAAGGGCCTTCCCGACGCCGCGACGCGCGAAGCGCTCTTTCGCAGATGCAGTTCCGCGCAAGGATGAGCGCTGAGTTTCAAAGCAGGATCGCCAGCGCGCGCTCCACCGCATCCCTGTCCTCGTCGGATAGGTGGTCGATTTCCACGACGCCCTCGTCCGTCGATACGCGAAGCAGGTGATAGCCGGGGCGGCCTTTGCCTCGACGTTCACCCGGAGCCTGGATCCGCGCATGCAGCGCTTCGTTCTCATCGCGAAAACCCGGGGCCTTGGAAGTCGATGTTCGAAGGAGTCCCTGCCCAGCGAATCCGAGCCGCGCGCGCATCCCCGGTGAGCACCATCGCTTCGACTCGCTCCGCAAGGAACGCGACGCATGACTCGGAGTTACCGTGGGTCGCTGCTCCTTCTCTACAAGGCTCCTTCATCCTGAACTTTCCGCCGGCTACCCCGACATTCCGCGTTCGCCGTTGTAGTCGGGGCCTCCTAGCTTGTGATGAGCATGTACAACCGACCAGGCTGCTGCCTCGCACGTAGCCAGCTGCGTACGCTGTCATACTTCGGTCGATGGTCCGAAGAGAGCATCTCAACGAGGAACACCGGCACAGCAAGCACCTGTTCATCGAGTGTTCCTCCCGCCGAGAACGCATCCCTGTACAACTCAGCTTCTTCTTCGTCGCTTGGTGAGCGGCCACTCAGCTCGACGAACAGCGCGGGCGGCGACCAAGACACTTCCAAAGAAGGGATATCCCCGATCACGAATGATTGCGGCGTCCCAGTTACTTCGCCGAGAGGAGGGTACCGGAGTTTCTTTGCTTTGCTCAGCGTGAGGAGGTCGAACGTGTCGATGAGCTCAGGCTTGTCAGCGTTGGCAACCCAACCAGCGCAGCGCGCTTCGATCTCAGCGTGGCTGGCGTCAAGTAGTCTGTAGAAGTTCGACATCTTGTTTCGCCGAGAGATCAAAGGATAGACGCTAAAAACCGCAGCAGCGGACATACGGTGTTTCGCTGTACTTGCGTGCAGGTTTGGAACGGACGAACAGAACACAAAGGACACCCCGCTCTTCGCCAACCTCAGTCTGGAAGCGCAGGCCGCGACTAAGTCGCCTTCCAGACCATGCGGGTATACCGAAGTATAGCTCCTTCCCAGGCAGCGTCTTGGTAGCTCAGTACCGACGCGACGATGGCCCCCGAGTCGATCCAAAACGTCTCGCCTTCACCCTTTAGCTTCGGAAGCGCTGATCTCAGACCCAACTCTAGCCGGTCGATATCCCGAACATAGAGCGGTGGTCTTCCGTCGATCTCTCCCAACGTTCCCGAAAGTGTTCGAAGAGCGACGAGTGCGGGGCCACTCCATGGCGCAAGAACAAAGAGAATCCCGCTACGTACAAGACCAAGGTCACCGGGCCAATCATGCAGACTCTCCTCCGGAAGCAGAAAGTGCTGTCGAACCGCGACGTCCAGCTTCACAACTGCCTCACACCGAGGGTGTACTGAATCATATCCACGGCACTTGAAGGATATCCCCGACGGCGAACGACGCCCACTTCCACGGGCGCTCGAAGTGGGAAGTGTCGGCGGAGCCGCGCACGGGGAAGCACCGGGACATCCCCGCTCGGGGAAGGACACCCACTTCTACCACCGGGACATCCCCGCTCGGGGATGGACACCCACTTCTACGGGGGCTCGAACTGCTGGCCGCGCTGAGTCTCCCGCGCGAAGCGAAGCGCTCGGGGAAGGACACCCACTTCTACGGAGGCTCGGGAAGCGGGGAAGGACACCCACTCCTGCGGGGCTCAAACTGCTGGCCGCGCCAAGCCTCCGGCGCGAAGCGGACCGTAGTGCACAGAGGTCAGCCGGGCGCGCTGCACTTGCGACCGCGGCCGCACCTTGCGACGCAGAGGCCAGTGCGCGGAAGATGCGTGCGCCTGCGCGTGGGCACGCGCAACACGGGCGCGACAAACCACCGCTTTGGCCGGCGGCAACACCGCGAGCCGGGCGTGTGCGCAAAACGCGCCGAGCTTGTCGGCTAAGCGAAGAGCGCGAGCGCAAAGCCGCGCCCGGCCGTCCGCACCCGTCCTCGCTTCGCGGCGAAGGCGTCGAGCGCATCGAGTCGGCCCAGCGCACCGCGGCTTCTCAAGCCTTGAGGGCGCATCGCACGGAGCCACGCATCGGACCGAATACGCAGTCGGGCGAGTACCACCGGCGGCGGACCGCGAAGGGTTCCCGACGGCCCGCGCTCGCGCTCGGTGCGTCCGGTCCACTCCAGGAGCTCGACGTAGTCGACGAAGTTCATCGGTACGCTTGTCGGCAGCAGCGGTGCGTTCACCTCAGTCTCAACCCCGGCCTCCCCGCCGGTGGGACACGGCACCTGGTCCGCGAACGGGACGAGTCCCGCAGGCGCCCCCAGCGCCGGGATGCTCTCTGCGCTCTCCGCGCTTTCCTGGTCCGTCGCCTTCAGCGCGCCCGTCGCGTGGCGCAGACGGTCGCCGATGGACGTCCACTCCGCGTCTTCCAATCGCTTGCATTCCCCCGCGCGCACTGGGTTCAGGTCGACGTAGGCCATGCACGTGAGAAGCGCGCTCTCGTCCAGCAAGGGCTCGCTCTTGAACCGCCCCTGCCAAAACCGACCCGTACACCCGTCTTCCTTGTTGGCGCGCCGCGCAACCCACTCGTTCAGCGCACGCATCATCCAGCTCAGGCTCGACAGCCGCCCCCGCCACTCCGCCACCTGCTCGGCCTTCTGCGTCTCGCTCAACCCCTCGTAGTTCGCCACCGCCATCGGGAACACCTTGCCGTACCGCTCCACCACCTCGGACGGCGGCCATGCAGCCGCCACTTCGCTCAGCAGCGTCAGCACCAAATGCAGGTGGTTTGTAAGTCCTCACCACACCCCGTGTTGACGGCGCCAAATCCGTCCAGGTTCGAGCGGACGGCGCTCAGTCGGCGAAAGGCAGTCGGAGTTCGCCGCGGCGTGCCGCGATGACGGCGTCGCGC
>JBCCRV010000150.1:0-12698 GCA_039201085.1 Myxococcota bacterium
CGCACCTTTCAAGACGTGAAGTCAAAGCTGCTCTCGCAGCTGACGAACGCGGGCAACCCGATCATTCGCGTGCTCGACGCCAACCATGAAAACCGCGGCGAGCTGCTGCTGCAGCACGACCATCAGGGCGTCGACCTTCGACTCGATTGGGCGCAAGAAGTGCTCGGCGCCATTCAACGCGTGTGGAAGCGCCCCGTCGAGCTGCACACGAGCGTCGAAGGCAAGGGCACGCGTCTTCGCGTGGCCGGCGACGACTACACGCAAAAGCCGCTCTAGCAGCCGTTGAAGAACGCCCGAAGGGCGCTCTTCTCGCCGTGCCCGTGCCTGCTCCCGTGCCCGTGCCTGCTCCCGTGCGCGTGTCCGTGCCTCCGCCGAAGTCGGATGCCCGGTCCCAAGCAAGAAGCTTCCGCTTTGCGAGCGCGCGTCCGTTTCCGCCAAGTGCTGCAATACCTGGGAATCGCTCGATTCGCAGAACCGGAATTTGCCCGCGGCGCACGCGAGCCGTACGAATGTACCCATGAAGTGGTGCGTATACGCCGGGCTCTTGTTTGTGGCGGCCTGCTCGGTTGCGCGGGCCGACGACGTGGAAGCCCCGACGTGCGTCGAAGTCGACAAGTCGGCGCCGATTCGTGGCTACGGTCATGCGCACATCGTGCACGTCGAAAATGGCTGCGATCGGCCTGTGCGTTGTGCCGTTGCTACGGATGTTGATCCCACGCCCACCCAGATCACCGTTCCCGCCGGTGAACGCGAAGACGTCGTCGCGCGGATCGGTTCGCCGGCGTCGACCTTCGAAGCGATCGTAGACTGCGAGCTTCGATCCCCTTAGCTCCTTGATGTGGGCTGGACGAAGAACCGGCGGTGGAGGTTCGCTGTAGTCGCCCGCGCCTTGGGTGTTTGCAGGAGACGCGCCTCGCCGATGCGCAAGACTGGTTGCTGAGCGTGGGAAAGCCTCAGGGCGTCACGTTCCGGCGATGGATCGACCCGGACTGAGCTCTAATCGTCGTCGGCGAGGACTTCGCCGACGGCCTTCGCTGTGAAGGCGACAAGCGGGACGACTTTTCCGTAGTCCATTCGGGTCGGTCCGATGAGCGCGATCGAGCCGGAACCAGCGCCTTCGATGCCACTGGAAATCACCGATACGTCTTCGACGTCTCCGAGGCCGGCTTCCGAACCGATGAGCACGCGAACGCCACCGGCGGCGATCGTCTCCTCCAAGAGGGAAAGCAAGCGGCCCTTGTCGTCGAATGCCCTCAGGTAGCGTCGGATCTTATCGGCGTCGAGAAACTCAGGGCGGTCGAAGAGCCGCTCCTGACCGCCGATCGTCACGCTGCTAGGGCCTTCCTTTCGGGCCGTCGCGTCGACGATGGCTTTGGCGGCGACGCGAAGCTCAGCGGCTTCGGCTTCGCCCTCGTCCAGCTGGCGGTTGAGTCGGTCGCGCACGTCGACAAGGCTGTGCGATTCGCCGCCAAGCAGTTCGTCCAGAAGGTTGTGAATGCGTTCCAGCCCCGCCGGATCGAATCCGCGCGGCAGGGCGACCACACGGTTTTGCACGGCCCCCGAGCGCGCGACGAGGATCGCCAGGAGCTCACCTTCGCGAAGGGGCATGAAGCGCAACTGGGCTAGCTTCTCCTCTTCGGGCTTGGGCGCGGCGAGCACCGCCGCGGCGCCCGTCATCGAGCTTAGAAGTTCGCCCGCCTCTGTGAGCACGCTGGCGCCCTCCTCCAGGTTTTGCAGGCGCTGCATTACCACCGCACGGTCTTCGGCGGAAACTTCGCGCATTTGCACAAGCGCATCGACGAAGACGCGAAACCCCAAGGTGGTGGGCACGCGCCCGGCGGACGTGTGGGGCTGGCTGAGGTAGCCCGCTTCCTCCAGATCGGCGAGCTCGTTGCGAATCGTCGCAGGCGAGAGGTTGATGCCGTGACGCTTCGACAAACGCCTTGAGCCGACGGGTTCGCCGCTCGCGATGTACTCGGTAATCGCCGCGTAGAGAATTCGCCGCCGCCGGTAGCTTAGTTCGCTCAACGCCGGGGAATATAGCGCGTTGAGCCGTGGGCGCGAAGTCGCTCCGCCGTCCTCTGCACAAAAGTGGTGGCAAACGCGTAGCCTCTGGCAGCTTCACCCCGTGGGATTCCGGCTCAGGAGGCGCGTGTGAACCAGGCGCCGCGCGCGTGGGTGCTGCCCTTTGGGCTGCTTGTGATGGCCATCGTGGTCGTCCCCTTGCAGATCCTCGACGATCGTGGCCTGCCCCGCTACCGCCGCCTTGGCGAAGAGCTTCGCCAGCTTGAAGCGGAGAACGCCGAGCTCAACGCCGAGGCAAGGCGCCTCAGCGCCGAAGTGCAGCGCCTACGTTCCGACCCCACAAGTCTCGAACACGTGGCCCGCGACGAGCTCGGCATGGTGCGCGACGGCGAGATTATCTTTCAGTTTCCCGCCGAAGAGCAGGACGAGCCCTAGCCGCTCGCGTCTTGAGCGAGCGCGGCTGCTACGCTCGGACCATGGTTCCTTGCGTCAGCTGTCGCCGGCACATCAAAGCCGACGAATCCGTCTGCCCGTTCTGCGGCGCGGCCCAGTCGGCGTCAGCGACGGCGCCGGAGCGGGTTTCGGCGCCCGATGGGTCGGACGTTCCCGCCTACGGCATCCCGCCCTCGTTCATCGTTGAGCCCAAGCCCCTCGACGGCCCGCCACCCGACGCACCGATGATGCCGGCCTACGGCATGCCGCCCGTGCCCCAGTCGTCCCGACAAAATCTGCGCGTTTTTTTCGCGCTCTTGCTGGCCGTCGGTGCGGGTGTGCTCTGGTGGCTTTGGCCCTAGGCGTTCGGCGCCGCGCCATACGTGCGCTTGCGTTGGTAGTTCCCGCGCGTGTGGCGGAGAAATCCGTGGGCACATGAGCCTGCGCCAGACGGCTTTGGCCTTAGGCGCGCAAGTAGCGGCGCAGGTGGTCCGCCGCTGTCGCCTTGTTGAAGCGATGGCTGCTGAGCTCGGTGCGCTGGTTGATGCTCTCAAAGAGCTGACCGAGGTAGGCCTGAAAGCCGCGGCAGTCGTCGAGGCTTTGGTCGAGGCGCTCCGGATCCATCAGATCGACTTCATGCAGCCCTTCGATCGTTTCGAGAAAGCGGTCCAGGTGTTCGTAGTCGCTGCGCCGGGCGAGCTGGTAGCCGATCGCGCGAAAGTGCTGCAAGAACTCGCGAACGTAGCCGAAGGTCTCCGGCCCGTTCCAGCGATCGCGTGCCGGTGACGATTGCTCTGCCTTGGCCAAAAAGGCGCGAAGGACCTGCTGAAAAGTCCAGACGTCGCGCCGAAGGCGTAGGCCCGCGCCCACGGCCATTGCCCGGCTAGAACCGAGGTCGCTCAAGTCCAAGCTGCTGTCGAGAGCCGAGGCGGTCACGGCGAGCGCGTGGTGAATGGCGGCCCGCAGGGCGGCGGCACCGACGACAAGCGTACCGCCCTCGGCTCCGTCGGCGATCGGCTCGGGCAGCTGGCCTTCGAGTACGCCGTGGCATTCGAGGCGCAGGCCGCGGCCCGTGCTCTCGAGCGTGCTGCGGAGGTCGCGAAGGTGGGCGGCTTCGTCCCAGAGGACCTCGTTCCGGCTCTTCAGCTCGGTGGCGTTGACCCTTAGGAGGCGCGCTTCGAAGCCCCGGGCCAGGGCGTCGCCGCTCCCGCGCTCGAGGGCATAGGTGAGGGCGCGCGCGTCCGAGCGAAAAACGCTCAACACAACAAACGCCAGCGGCAAGCGCGCCTCTTCCTGCGCGTAATCGTCGACCAGCTGGAGGTAACGCAGCAGCCGAAAGAGCGAGAGAAAGGCAAGTGCGAGTTGGCGGTGCGCCGGCGCCGCGGCCGCGTGCAGCGCCGAGAGCACGGCGGGGTGCCGAATCCGGTCGAACTCCGCGCGAAACTCCAGCGTTTGCAGCGGGTTGAAGTAGGCGCTTCGGCCGATTTCGCGGGTGATCGTACCCATGAAGGCGCTGTACATCCGGTACGGAACGCGGCTTGCGTCGAGCACGCCGTCGGCCAGTTCTTCGAAGGCGGCGAAGGCGTTTCGCAACACGAACAGCGATTCCTCCGGCGTGAACTGGTTCAGTTGATGCTCGAGCAGTTCGCGCCGCTGGCCGTCCTCGGGAACGAGGGTCTCGAGGTATCGGGTGAAAACGAAGGCACGGTCACGCTCGCCAAGCAGTTCACGAATGCACTGGCTGGCCCGGGCGAGGGCTTCTCGCACAATTCGAAGCTGACGCCGATAGTCGAGGGCGGCCAGCGAGCCGCTCGCCGGTGCGCCCGTGTGGTTGCGGGGGTTGGTGAAGCACGCGAGCCCCTTGAGCAGCATTTCCAGCTCGAAGAGCAGCGACTCCTTCTGGGGAACCGCCAGCGTCTCGAACCAGCGATCCCGCGCGGAGGCCTGATCGCGCCGCATGGTCCGCGTTTCGCGAAGCAAGTTGGCGTAGACGTCCCGCGTCATCGCGGGGACGCTAGCATAGGTCGGGCAGGAGACGTGAGTGGCCTTGAGTGGCTCCGAGTCCGCGTCTCCCTGCGTGAGCGGGCGCCACGGGGTTCCGCCGGGGTACGCGACTCACCGGAAGGATGACGGCGGCAGGCCGATCGCGGTAGCCTCTGCTTCGTGACCGAAGAGACGAGTGAAACCCCAACTCCACCCGACGAAAGCGAAGGCGCCGAGCCTGCGGAAGCGAGCGCCGAGGAGGCCGCCGAGCCCGCTCCGCCTTCGCCGGAGGAAACGATCGCCAAGCTCAAGGATCAGCTGCTGCGAACGGCGGCGGATTTCGACAACTTTCGCAAGCGTTCAAGGCGCGATGTGGAGGACGCGGCCCGTCGCGCACGCGAGCAGACGGTGCTCGAGCTCTTGCCCCTCGTCGACAACCTGGAGCGCGCCGTGGACGCCGCGGATAAAGCCACCGATGTGGATGCGGTGTTGAGCGGGGTGCGCATGGTGCTTCGCAGCTTCTCGGACATTGGCGCGCGCATGCAGCTTCAGCGCGTCGCCGCCGTGGGCGAGCCCTTCGATCCCTCGGTGCACGACGCTGTGCAGCAGGTCGAAACGGCCGACCACGATCCAGGCACGATCGTGGCGGAGGTAACACCAGGCTACCGACTGGGCGAAAAGTTGCTTCGTGCGGCGCTCGTCGTCGTCGCCCGACCGCCAGCGGAAAGCGAAGGCGAGTAGGGCGGCGCCATGAGCAAGGTGATCGGCATCGACCTTGGCACGACCAACTCGTGCGTCGCGTTCATGGACAACGGCGAGCCCACGGTCATTCCCAACGCCGAAGGTTCGCGCACCACGCCCTCGGTGGTGTCCTTCACGAAGGAAGGCGAGCGCCGCGTCGGCAGCGTGGCAAAGCGCCAGGCCGTCACGAATGCGACGGACACGGTCTTCGCGGTCAAGCGTCTCATGGGCCTTGAGTTCGATTCGGACGAAGCGCGCCGTCACGCATCCCTCGTGCCCTATAAAGTGATTCAGAACACCAACGGTGACGCCTGGGTGCAGGCCGGCGGCAAGGATCTTTCGCCGCCCGAGGTGAGCGCGATGATCCTTCAGACCATGAAGGAGATTGCCGAGTCCTATCTCAGTACGGACATTACGGAAGCCGTCGTCACTGTTCCCGCCTATTTCAACGACGCGCAGCGCGCCGCAACGAAGGCCGCAGGCAAAATTGCGGGCCTCGAAGTCAAGCGCATCATCAACGAGCCGACAGCCGCAGCCCTTGCCTATGGTTTCGACCAGAAGGACGGAAAGCGCGTTGCCGTCTACGACCTCGGCGGCGGCACCTTTGATATTTCGATCCTCGAAATCAACAGCGGCGTCTTTAAAGTGCGATCGACCGCGGGGGACACGCACCTCGGTGGTGAGGACATCGATCTCTTGCTCGTCGAAGAGTTGGTGCGCCGCTTCAAGGAGGATACGGGCATCGATCTGCAGGTCGACAGGGTCGCGCTGCAGCGCCTGAAGGAACAGGCTGAGAAGGCGAAGCACGAACTCAGCACGTCCCTCGAAACGGAAATCAATCTTCCCTTCATCGCCGCCGATGAAAGTGGACCAAAACATCTCGAAACGCGCATCAAACGCAGCGAGCTGGAGATCCTCGTCAGCGATCTCATCGATCGAAGCCTGCTTCCCTGTAAGCAAGCCCTGGAAGACGCGAAGCTCAAGGCGACGGATATCGACGAGGTCCTTCTAGTCGGCGGTCAAACGCGCATGCCCTTCGTGCGCAAGAAGGTCGCAGACTTCTTCGGCCGTGAGCCGTACAAGGGCGTCAACCCAGATGAAGTCGTGGCTCAAGGCGCGGCGATTCAGGGCGCGGCCCTCACCGGCGAGGTCGACGAAGTACTGCTTCTCGACGTGACGCCCCTCAGCCTGGGCGTCGAAACGGGCGGCGGCGTGTTTACGCCGATCATTCCGCGAAACACGACGATTCCAACGCGGGCCCACGAGATCTTCACGACGAGCGTCGATAACCAGCCCTTTGTGCCGATTCATGTCCTTCAGGGCGAGCGCGAGATGGCCGCCGACAACAAGACCCTCGCGAAGTTCGAACTCGCGCCGATCTTGCCGGCGCCCCGCGAAGTGCCCGAGATTGAAGTGGCTTTCGACATCGATGCGAACGGCATGGTGGAAGTGACGGCGAAGGACCTGCGTACGGGCAAGGAGCAGAGCATTCGCGTTGTCGCCTCGTCGGGCCTGACCAACGACGAGATCGATCGCATCGTCGCCGAAGCCGCCCAGCACAAGGAAAGCGACACGATGCGCAAGGAGCTCGCCGAGCTCCGCAACAGCGCCCAGGCGCTGCTTTATACAAGCGAGCAAGCCGCGGACGAGTGCGCCGAGCTGGTTCCCGACGAGGTGATCACGCAAGTCCGAGACGACGCCCAAGCGCTGCGCGAGCTCGTAGACGGGACGGGCGACGCCATCGCGATTCGAGACGCTCTTCAGGCCCTCGAGCTGAGCGCGTACCGCATCGCCGAGTCGATGTACGCCGAAGAAGAAGTGGCCGAAGGCGAGTAGGCCGGACAGCCGTCGCTATTCGTCTCGGCGACTCCATCGTCGCTGCGTTGGCGGCAGCACTGCTCAAGTGCGTCACGCAAACCTCGCCTCAACCGCCCTTGGTACCTGAGAGCTCTGGGTCTGTAGGACCTACCAAGCTCCCTTCGAACCCTCGAGCACACTCAGCTGTTCTCAGTACGCTTCGCACACCCTTGGTGACCGAAGGGAGCTAGCGCTTAATGTTCAGCGCCTTCATCTTCTTGTAGAGGTGGCTTCGCTCGAGTCCGAGGTCCGCCGCCGTGTTGGTGGCGTGGCCCTGATGGTGTTCGAGGGCCCGCAGGATCAAGTCTCGTTCGACAGCCTCGACCATCGCGCGAAGGGGCGTGCCCGGTCGGTAGGCCGTCGTTCCGCCGCCGTCGTTGGTGGGCAGAAGCGCGCGTGCGTCCGTTTCGCTGACTTCGTCGCTGGCCGTGAGAATGACGATGCGTTCGATCAAGTTTCGAAGCTCGCGCACGTTGCCGGGGTAGTGGTAGCCCGTGAGGCGCTTCATGGCGCCTTCGCTCATCGATTTACCGCGCCGGTCGTTGGCCCGGCACACCTGCTCCAGGAAGTGCCGCGCAAGGAGCGGCACATCGCCGCTCCGTTCGCGCAGGGCGGGTACGCGAATCGGCAGCACGTTCAGGCGGTCGTAGAGGTCCGCGCGAAAGCGTCCGTCTTCGATCTCCTTGCTCAGGTCCTTGTTGGTGGCGGCCACCACGCGCACGTCGACCTTGATGAGCTCGCTCCCGCCCACCCGCTCCAGCTCGTTCTCTTGAAGCACGCGAAGCAGCTTGGCCTGCATGGCGCTCGGCATATCGCCGACCTCGTCGAGAAAAAGCGTGCCGCCGCTCGCGCGTTCGAACTTTCCGCGGCGCTGCTTCGTCGCGCCCGTAAAGGCCCCGGCCTCGTGGCCGAATAGTTCGCTCTCGATCAGCTCGGAGGGAACGGCCGCGCAGTTTAGTTTCTCGTAGGGGCCGCTTGCGCGTTTGCTGCCGGCATGAATAGCGCGGGCGACAAGCTCCTTGCCCGTGCCGCGCTCGCCGAGGACCAGCACGGACGCCCGCGCATCGGCCGCGAGGGCGATGCGCTGACGCAGCGTTTCCATCACCGAGCTTTCGCCAAGGAGCGCGTCCGTGGCGCCCGAGCGCTCGCGAAGCTCCTTGTTCTCTGCCTCCAGCGCGGCGAAGCCGAGCCCGTTGCGCAGGGCGAGAAGCAAGCGCTCGGTTGTGATCGGTTTTTCGAGGAAGGTGAAGGCGCCAAGGCGCGTCGCCTCGAGGGCCGTGTCGATCGTGCCGTGTCCGCTCATCATGATGACGGGCATCGTGAGGCCGGCCTCGCGTACGCCGCGCAGGATCTCAAGCCCGCTCTTGTCGGGAAGCTGCACGTCGAGCAGCAGCACGTCGTAGGCTTTCTTGGCGATCTTCTCTTCGGCGATCGCGGCGTTACCCGCGACGTCCACGTCGTAGTCTTCGACCCGAAGGGCCCGCGAGAGGGACGAGAGAATGTTCTTTTCGTCGTCGACGATCAGCACGCTGGTCATGGCGCGATGGTAGTGGCTTTTTCGCCGTCAGGCTTAAGGGAAGGTTGGGTCGCGCCGTTACACCCCCCCTGTGACGCTGAGGCCGGACCTTTGCTTCCTCTACGGAAGCCTTCTGCTACCGGCGGCATGTACGGAACCCTCGGCCGACGAGCGAAGGAGCGAAGCCGCCGCGTTTGCGCCCTCCGTCGCGATGGCTAGCCGGGTGGATGCGGGGCCGATCGAGCAGGGCATGTCGGCTTTCACGCTCGACCTTGGCGGCCCGGAGGAGGTTCCGTACCTACCGCCGCGTTACGGCATGGCCCTCCGTGCGCGCGTCGCGAACGTCCAGCTCTTTCAGTCCTTGGTTGTGGAGGGTGAGACGCCGCTAATGGCTTCCCGAGGAGCGCGCATTCGCGTACGCGTGCAGGACGCGCTGGGGGCAAGTCTCCTTGGCCGCGTGCGTTGGAGCGCTGATGGCGAGCTGCACACCGTTGCCACGGCCTTTCCGAGGGCGGCTGCTGATGCCTTCGATATGAACTTCGATGTGCCCGCGGAGTGGGTGAGTGGCGCTGTAGATTTTGAAGTCGAGCTTCTCGAAGATGAAGGCCGGCCGCGCACGGTCGGCGACGATGTTGCGCGAGAGCTACGTGCCCTGGGTGCGCGTTCGCAGACCTTGCACGTTCGCCTCCTGCCCTTTCGATATCGCGCGGATGGATCGAACCGTTTGCCCGCGCTTGACGCGGAGGACGTGGATGCGCTGCGCCGTCATCTCGAAGCGGTTTTTCCGATCAGTCGAGCGGACGTTCAGGTGGGTGAGGTCATTGAATACGACGACCCCGTTTCGCCCCTTTCGTTTGACGAGCACGTGGCGGCGCTCGAAGAGGTGATGGCTCGCCGCGCGCTTTCGTTGGATGAACGGGTGTTCTACGTGGGGCTCGTCGCACCCGAAGCGGAGTTTCGTACCTATTGCGCGAACGGCTGCTTCGCTGGCGTGGCCCCGTTGAACGTCAGCAATGTCGCGTTTCAGCGAAGTGCGATGTCGATCTGGTACGCGGACGAGTCGTCGCGATGGACCGTTCTTCATGAGATCGGGCACGCTCTCGGGCGGGCCCATGCGCCCTGCGGCGGCGTACCTTCGTCGGACCCGGACTTTCCGCACCAAGAAGGTGCAATTGGCGTCGAAGGGTACGACGTCCGTACGGGTACCTATGTTGCGGCTACGCGCGCGGACTTCATGTCCTACTGCCGTGACGAGTGGATCAGCGACTACACCTACCAAGGGATCGCCGAGCGATTGGCGCAGGTGGACGCGGCGGCATGGCGGGCGCGTGCGTCGATACCCCGAGCGCCGCGCGCACACCACGTCTTCACCGTTGCGGATGGCGTCGAGCACGTTCGCACGATGGATCTTCGCCCGGGTGGAGAGGTCGAGGTGCGGGCTCGTTACGCGGATGAACGCTCGGAAACCGTGTGGGGTCGTCGAATCACCTATGCCGAGGGCGATGCGATCAGCTTGGCGGTTCCCATCGGTGCCGAACGCTACGAAGCGCTCGGCCGGGTCTTTGAAGCTCCGCGCGAACCTTGAGCGGCTCGCTAGCTCGCCGCGCGCGACCGGGGCTTCAACGCGGCAGTGCGGCGTACGAGGCCTGGATAGGCGCTTCCCAGCGTGAGCGTGCGGGCCAAGTAGTGCACGTAGAACGCCGCCCAAAGTCCGTGGTTGCTGAAGGGGCGCAGAAGGAAGAAGGCCGCGAAGAAGATCGCCGTGCTCGTCAGCATCGCGTTGCGCATCGTCCGGCCCTCCGTCGCACCGATGAAGATGCCGTCGAGCTGAAAGCAAAGCACGCCGAGGAGCGGCGCGAAGACGGCCCAGAAGCGGTACGTGCGCGCCGTCGTCCGGGTGGCGGGGTCGAGCGTCAACGCATCGATGAAGGTCGGGCCGAAAGCGAGCAGCAGCAGCGTGGCCACGCCGGCGAAGACGGCCGCCCATAGCGTCGTGCGTCGCACCGCTAGCCGGAGGCGTGTCGCATCGCCGGCGCCGACGGCGCGGCCCACGAGCGTTTCCGCCGCGTAGGCGAGGCCATCGAGGAAGTACGCGGACGTGTCGATGAAGTGCATCAGCACGGCGTTGGCGGCGAGAACGACGTCCGATTCGGCGGCGCCCCGGGCGCTCACAAACACAAAGACGACGACCAGCGCAAGGGAGCGAACCATGATGTCGCCGCTCACGCTCACGGCGCGCCCTAGCCGCTCGCGATCGAAGACCCGCGCCCGCAGGTCGCCGGCCGCTTCGGGCAGCCGAGAAAACGCGCGCCACGCGATGGCGACGCCGACGCATGCGGCAACCGTCTCGGCGGCGACCGTGCCCCACGCCACGCCCGCGACGCCGAGGTCAAAGTGCAGTACGAGGACCGCGTCGAGGGCCATGTTTGTCAGATTCAAGACCAGCTGCAGAATGAGCGCGGTCTTGCTGCGCCCGAGGCCGATGAACCATCCCGTAAGGGCGTAGTTTGCGAAGGTCGCCGGCGCCGCGAAGATGCGTACGTCGATGTAGTCCGCGGCGAGGCCCTCGACTTCGATGCTGCCGGGCACGGCCCAAAGACTCACGCTCCGCACGAGCGGACCGAGGGCCATCATCGGCAGACCGATGGCCGCCGCAAACACGCCTGCGCGCAGCAGTGCAGCGCGCACCTCGAGACCGTCGCCCGCGCCGTCCGCTTGGGACGTGAGCCCCGTCGTGGCCATGCGAAGAAAGCCGAAGGCCCAAAAGACCAAGGAGAAGATCAGCGAGCCAAGGGCGACGGCGCCCACGTGCTCTGCGCCCGGCAGTCGCCCAACGACGGCCGTGTCGACGACGCCGATGAGCGGCGTCGACACGTTCGACAGCATGATCGGTACGGCGAGGGCGAGAACGCGCCGGTGGCCGAGGTCGCCGGGCGCTAACGCCCCGGGCATGGACCGCCCTCAACCCGGCGGGCGCAGATCGGATCTTCCTCGGCGGTTTCGAAGGGCGCGTCGGGCCACCATCGTTCGCTCGGCAGCGCGTCGATTTCAAAGGTCTCGCCTGGCCGAGGCTGGGCCACGGGAAGGTCGTCGGCAGCGCGAAGCACACGTTCGATGGGCGACGCCCAGCTGTGGTACGCCAGATCGAAGAGGCCCCAGTGCACGGGCAGGAGCGCCTGCGCCTTCAGCCAGCCGCTCGCTGCGACGGCCTGCTCCGGTCCCATGTGCCAGTCAGGCCAAGCGCGGTCGTAGGCGCCCACCTCAATGGCCGCCAGGTCAAAGGGACCGAGGCGCTCGCCGATGTCGCGCAGCTCGTTGAAGAGCCCCGTGTCGCCGGAAAAGAACATGCGCCGTTCGGGACTCTGCAAGGCGTAGCCGGCCCAGAGCGTATGGTTCTGGTCGAAGACCTGCCGTCCGGACGCATGACGCGCGGGCGTGCACACAATCCTCACGTCGCCCACCGCATGCTCGTCCCACCAGTCGAGTTCGACGATGCGCTCGTCCGGCACGCCCCAGTACGCGAGGTGCGAGCCTACGCCGAGGGGCATGATGAAGGGCATGTCCTGGGCCGCCGCGAGGGCGACGATCGTCGGATGATCGAGATGATCGTAGTGGTCGTGGCTCAGAATCACCGCGTCCAAGTCGGGGAGCGCGTCCAGAGCGAGGGGCGGCGCATACCAGCGCTTCGGACCGATCCACGTCAGCGGTGATGTACGTTCGCCCCAGATCGGATCGGTCAGAAAGGTCTTGCCGCCGATTTCGATGAGCAGGGTGGAGTGGCCGAGCCAGGTAACGCGGAGGCCCGAGCTCGGCGGCGTGTCGAAGCGCTCCGCCGGTACCTCTTGGACAGGCAGCGCGACCCTTGGCTCGCCGTCGTCCGTTTTGCGTGACGCGCCCGTCAGCATGCCCCAGGTGTCGTTCCAAAGGGGCGCGGGGTTTTCGAAGACCCCTTCACCCCATTGGGGCGAAGCTTTCATGCGCTCCAGGCGTTCGCCCTCGGCCATATGCCCAATCGGCTCCCAGGCCATGGCGAGGCCCACGCCGACGAACAGAAGAAGGCCGACAAGCGCCCAGCGAAGGCCGCGCCAAAGCCAGCGTCCTACCTGTTTGAGTCGCCGTTTCATCGTGCGCGAATGCTAGCCCG
>JBCCRV010000151.1:0-12680 GCA_039201085.1 Myxococcota bacterium
CGGACGGACAGCTCGTCGCCGAGTTTAATACGACCTTTGGCACCTTCTTTTGCGACCTTTATGCGGAGAAGACGCCGCGCACCGTGGCCAACTTCATCGGCCTCGCCCGCGGCACGCGCGCCTGGTGGGACGCGCGCCAAGCTGAGTGGCGCACGGCGCCGGCCTTCCAGGACACGCAGATCTTTCGCGTGCTGCCCGGCTTTTTGATTCAAGGCGGCGACTACCTAGACGATGGCACGGGAACCGTAGGGTACAACCTACCGGCGGAACCCCATCCGGAGCTCAGCCACGACCGGCCCGGCCAGCTTTGCGTCGCGACGACGGGCGCTAACGAGGGCGGCGCCCAGTGGTTCATCACGGACGGACCGGCCCCGCGCCTCGACGACGACGAGGGGCAGCACACGATCTTTGGCCAGTGCCGGCCTGAAGAGCTGGTGCGGCGCCTGGCCCGTGTTCCGCAGGCCGACGAAAACCGCCCGCGAACGCCAATCATCGTTCGAGATGTACGCATCCGCCGCGTGCGTGGTGGTGCAGCAAATGCGACTGCGACGCCGCCTGGCTACCCGGAAGGCGTCGACCCAGACCGCTTGGGCTACGAAGCGAGCGCCAGCCCAACGGAGCAAAACCTCACGGCCTCCGAACGGGCCGCCGCCGTCGAACGCGAATCCGCGGAGCGCGAGGCCCGGCTTCGCCGTTTGCGTCAGCTCCGCGAAGGCACCGCGTCACCGTAGCGGCGGCGCCAGTTCGGCGGGCCGCTACATGGGGCGTCTGTGAGGCCCGCTCGTCGCCGCGACCGCGCGAAAAACGCGGGTGGCATCGTTGCCTTCGGGCACAGCGGCGAAGCCGAAGGCCGAACGCCGGCAAGGGCAGTTGGTCGCCCGTAGGCGCGGGCGAAAAGTCCACGCAATCGCGTGCAGCGCCGCTGAACGAATAGACCGGCGTACGCGGTTGGCCGGCGTAGGTGCCGCGAACCCTTCACGCCGGCACGCAGGCCTTCATGGTAGCGTTCGCCCATGAGGGGACTTATTCTTGGCGCGGCTTTGGCCGCTTTTTGCGGGGCGTCTGCCCGGGCCCAGCCGAGGGACGCGCCGGCCGCCGATGCGGACGCCGCCAACCTCGATCAAGCGGCTCGGTTGATTTTCGAATCGGCGAGCACCGCGTACGAGGCCGGCAACTTTGAAGAAGCGCTGGCGCGCTATCAAAATGCTTACGAGCTGAGTGGCCGCGCGCCGCTGCTCTACAACATCGCGATTTGCCACGACCGGCTGGACCAGAAGCCCCAGGCCGCCGAGGCCTACGAGCGCTTTGTTCGCGAGGTGCCCGATTCGCCACGCGTCGGCATCGCGCGCTCGCGGGCGGAAATTCTGCGTCAATCGCTCGAGGCGAACGCGGCCCCGCCGTCCGAAGAGGGCGGCGAAACGGACGTGCTCCCCACGCCCGAACCGGAACACGACGGCCCGTCGGAAGCTACGGAAGCGGAACCCGCTTCACGTTCGCTGGCGGGCCCGATCGCGTCGTTCGGCGTGGGCGGCGCCGGGCTTATTACCTTTCTCGTCGCGGGATTGATCAGCAATAGCCGTCTGGCTGATGCCGAGGATACCTGCGTTTCGCCGAGTGGATGCGACGTGGGTGAACTCGACGATGTTGACCGCGCATCGCTCATCGCAGACATCGGTCTCGGCGTCGCGATCGCGGGAACGGCTGTTGGCGTAATTTGGTTGCTCGTGGGCGGCGGCGACGAGGAAGAGGCGTCGGCGGCGGTAGAGCTCCAGCCCCTTGCCGGTCGGCAGACGGTAGGCGCGCGGCTTTCGGGGAGCTTCTAATGCGCGCGCTCCTGTTTCTCCTGCCCCTTTGGGGATGCTCGCTGGTGAACAGCACCTCGGACCTTCGCGACAGCGTGGCGGATGGCGGCGTCGATGGGACGGTCGATGGTCCGATAGACGCGCCGGACGACGTTCCGAGCGAGGACGGGACGACCGAGATCGGGCCGGACGCAGGCGATGCTCCAGTGGGCGAATGTCCGGGCGACTTTCTCGTGACCGCCATCGACTTCCTTCCGGAGCCCACGTTTCTCTTGGAGCTCGCGGATGGCCACACTTGCAGTGGTCAGAACACGGTCTCCATCGAGGGCGAGGACTACGAGCTGAATGCCGACGTTCAGCCCGAAACGCTTGAATACGCGTTTGTCTACACGGGGCTGCGAGTACCGCTTTTTGATGGGCGCGAACGCCGGCGAACGGTGACCTTCGCTGGGGAGAGCATCGACATCACCATGCCCGTTGAGCAGCTTCAGGTGTATGAATCAGCCGCTGAAGACTCCGCCCTAACGCGTGCGGTCCGCTTCGGCGCGGCGCCTCAGGTCGACATCGACGATGTAGGCAATGTGGTCTTTCAGTCGACGGACCTGCTTGCTCTTGGCGCCCGCACGGGCCTCGAAGATGACGCTGACGCCACGGAAGGCGGAAACGTGTTCTTGTGGCGAATGCTCGGTCCTGACGACGATTTTGGCAGGCCGCGCATCGACCAGCCTGGCATCGGGGTCGCCCCCGACTTCGAGAACGGGTCGGACGTCCGATGGCAGCCGCGCATCAACGATGACGGCAGCGTCATCGCCTTCATCACCTTGAGTCGCGTGGAGGGACCTCGGGTGGAGTACGTACGCTTGGAAGAAGAGAGCAGGCTCTTGGCGGGTCCTCTCGTCGACGGCGACGATCTGACCCTCGACCTGCGGACCGATGGCGACAACCGCTCGTTCGTGTTGGTGCACGACGGCAACGAGAACAACGTCTTCCGCCTCCTCCAAGACCCCAGCTTTACACCGGTAGACATATCGTCACGTGCTTCCACACCTGGGCTGCTGTCCTTTCCTAACGGAGACGTTGCGTATGGGGCCGTGGCGATTCCGGAAGGTCAGGCGATGCGCGTTTTGAGCGAGGGGGCGGTGCCGGAGGTCCTTCAATCCAACTGTGGCGTGGAGCGCGAGACGGCCGCCCCAGGGACGCGCGCACGCGTCAACCTTGAAGCGGACCCGGGCGTCGTTCACACCGTCCAGTGCGCGCCAGCAACGGTCCGCCAAATCGCCGTCGGCGAGGGCCTCGAGTTCCCCATCGAGCCGGACGGGAACGTCGGCGATAACTGGCTCTTCCTCAACATGGAAGATTCTGGCGACGACTCGTTGCTTCTCGGCGATCCAGATACCACAGTCCCGGGTTTCGAGTACGCCTTGCGCGGCCCCGCCATGAGCCCCGTGACCGTTCCACTGCTCCTTCAGGGTGACGGAACCCCCGCGGAGCCTTTTGAAGGCGTCGGGATGGACGGCGCGTCGATTTCGCCCAACGGAGAGTGGGCCGTTTGGGCTGTACGGTCCTTCGACGAGGACGCGGATACACTCGTCATGGAGGTGTTTCGAGCGCCGCTTCGAGACCTTTAGTCGTTCTTGAGACGCTCCTTTGCGGCTCGCCGTTGCCGAGGAGCTATGTGCGATGGCCCGGATGTGCGCCGGCGAGCGTGTTGCGAGGACGCGCTACGACTTCTCGGACTCCTCCGAGTCCTCCGCGTCTCGGTCGACGCGTTTGCTCTTTACGCTCGGGCGCGCGCGCAGGCTCGGTCGAATGCCGCCGGCGTCGTTCGGAATGAAGCGGACTTCGGTTTTGATTTCGAAGGAGAGGCTCGTCAGTGCCCGTTGAAGTTCGCCGGCCATATCCGTAGCGTCGAGGAAGTCGCGGACTTCGCCGGCCACAACGCGAACGAGCGCGTTCTTCGTCTCGTCGATTTGGCTGAAGACGTAGCCGGCGATTTCGCGGGGTAGGGGCACTTCGCTCGCGACGCCGCGCACGGCGCGATCAGCCTTGGAAAACGTGCCGACGCCCGCTTCGACGCCCTTTTCCACGGCCTTGCGAATCGCTTCGCGAAAGAGCCCCTCGATTCGATTCGTCGAACCCTCTTCGTTGCTCTCGCCTTCCGAGGACTCGGAGTCTTCGCGCTCAGCCATGGCCATCCTCGTATCGGTCGCGGCGTCCAACGTCAATGGCGTCCGTGTGCTTGCGGCGGCGCGAAGCCGCTGCATGGTCCCCCCGATGAGGGTTCTCTTCGTGAGCAAGGCCGTCGAAGCGCCTTGGAACGACAGCAGCAAGAACCTGGTCCGTGACGTCTCGCAGGGCCTCACGCGCTACACGCCGACGACGATGGTGAGCCGCGACGGCGGGCCCGGCACGCTTCCCGTTTACGCTGGAAAGAGCCGCTTTGCTCCGGGGCTTGCGGCGCAGGTCCGCGTGATGGCCGCGCTACTGAGGGACCGCCGACACGCGCTCTGGCATTTTTTCTTTGCCCCGAACCCCAAGACCGGCCTTGCTGGACGCGCCGCGACGGCGCTGCGCCGTCGTCCCAGCGTGCACACGGTGTGCAGTCTGCCGACGCGCCACGCGGCTTCGTTCTTTGCCACGCGCACGGTCGTGCTTTCGCAGCGCACGGAGCGGCTCCTTCAATCGTGGGGCCAGCCCTGCGTGCGCATTCCTCCCGCGCTGACGCCGCCGGCGGCGCCGACGGAGGCGGAGCGAAAATCGGCGCGGGAAGCCTTCGGTCTCACGTCCGGCCGACCGATCGTCGTATACGCGGGCGATCTGGAGTTCGGCGGCGGCGCCGAAACGGTCGTTCGGGCCTTCCAAGACGACGTTCAGCTCGTGATGGCCTGCCGGCGCAAGACTGCACAGGCCGACGCCGAGGCCGCGCGCCTGAAGGCGCTAGCCCACCCGTCCGCTCGCTGGGTTGGCGAGACGCCGTCGATTCATGCGCTCCTCGGTGCCGCCGATGCGGTGGTCCTTCCGGCGACCACGACCTACGCCAAGATGGATTACCCGCTCGTTCTGCTGGAGGCGATGGCGATGAAGCGTCCTACGGTCGTGACGGCGGGCACGGCGGCGGAAGAGCTCACCGACGGTGGCGCCATCGCCAGCGCACCCGGGCCCGGAGCGCTTCGCGAGGCCACGAGGCGCGCACTTCAAGACGGTCCGCGCGAGTCGTTTCGCGCGTACGTGTGCGAACGCTTCAGCCCCACCGCGGTGGCGGCGGCCTACGAAGCGTTGTACGACGAGCTGCTGCCATGACCACCCCGCCCCTCGCCCCGGACGACGACCGCGCGTCCCGCTACTACGACGGATTTTCGCCGACGTATGAGCACGGCCGCGAGGCGGGCTACCACAAGCTCATCGACGAGCTCGAGACGGAGCTCGTGCTTCCTTTGGCACGCGGACGCCGATGCCTGGAGCTCGGCTGCGGCACGGGCCTGATCCTTCGGCGCGTCGCGGAGGTGGCTTCGCACGCCGAGGGCGTGGACATCAGCGAAGGCATGCTGGAAGAAGCGCGCCGTCGCGGCCTGCGGGTCCAGCGCGCATCGGTGCTGGAGCTTCCTTACGAAGCCAACACGTTCGATCTCACGTACAGCTTCAAGGTGCTCGCCCACGTGCCGGAAATCGCTCGCGCCCTGCGCGAAGCGGCGCGCGTCACGAAACCCGGCGGCGCGATGGTCTTGGAGTTCTACAATCCGCTCAGCTTGCGTTTCCTCGCCAAGCGCCTCGCCGGCCCGCAGGCGGTTGGCGAGGGCGGCCGGGAGTCGGACATCAGCACCCGTTGGGACACGCCTTGGCATGTGCGCAGCATGGTTCCGCCCCGGTGTCGCCTGGTGGCACTGAATGGCGTACGCGTGTTTACACCCTTCGCCGCGGTGCACCGCGTGCCCATGCTGGGTTCGGTGATCGCGGCGGCCGAACGTCGCGCCCTTCGTTCCGCGCTTTCCGTCTTCGGGGGCTTTCTTGTCGCGACTATCGAGAAGGACGCAGTGTGAGCCCGAAGGAACCGCGTGTGGCCGGCCTTCGGCGGCGTGCCGTCGAGTCGCTCGCCAACTCGAAGTATTCGATCGAAGCGGAGCAGCTTTTAGAGCGCATCGTGGAAGTCGGCCTTCCCGATTCGGACGACGTGCTGTTTGCCCATCGCCAGCTAGCGGAACTGGACATGGAGCGAAACCCCTGGCGTGCCGCGCTCCACCTCCGCCACGTGATCGCGCACCGTCCCTCCGATGCGGGCAGCCACGCGCTCCTGGGCATGTGCCATCTGCTGCTCAAGAACTACCGCGCCGCGTCCAAGAGCTTTGCGCGCGCCGTCGACCTGCAGCCGAAGGTTGCGGCCTTTCGCCATAACCTTGGTCACACCCTTGATGTCGGTCTGCACCGTCCGCTGCCCGCCCTTCGCGAGCTCGAATGCGCCGCCGAACTCGCGCCGGAAAGCGGGGAGATCGCGGCGTCGCTAGCGCAGTGCCTTGGCCGGCTGGGCCGACTGCAGGAGGCCAAGGCCGTGGCCGAACGGGCCATTCGCCTTGAGCCCGGCCGACGGGAGCGGCACACGCTGCTGGCCTGGATCGAGGACGGCGCACCGGACCCGCGCCTCAACGAGCGCGCGGAACAAGCCGAAGCCTGCGCGGATGTCCGTCGTCGCCTCGAACGCCATAGCGCTGTCGCGTACGAAGCGCTGCGCCTGGCGGCTCGCTTCTTTCAGACGGGCGCCGCGTGGACGGGCGAAGGCGCGATGGCCGCCGCCCTCGACTGGCTGGCCGGCGGCGGCACGCAGGAAGCCATAGCAAGGCGCCATGGCGTATCAACGAAGAGCCTTCGTGTTCGATCACGTGTCGTTCGCGATGCACTCGAGAGCAACGCCTAAGGCGACCTCGATCGCGAGCGCAGCGGGGAAAACGCGCACGTAGCCTCGCGGACGCGTAGAACTTGCGCGATCGTTCGTCAAAAATTTTACCGCACGACTTTCGTTGCGTAGCACCGAGGGATGGCACGTTCGTTCTCGCCCCTTGGTCGCTCCCTTCTCCGTCTTCGCCGGTGCGGCGCGACGGGCACGCTCTACACCGGGCCAAAGGCAAGCTGGGGACGCCCAGGGATCGAGCTAAAAGAGGGTGCCATCGTTGCCTTCGCAGAGCGGCGATGCCGTGACCGTCGCACACAGGGCGGTAGCGCCGAGGGGCGGCGCTTGCCCTCAAAGGCCTCCCGCGGTGGTGAACGCCGGGGCCAGAAGACGCCGGAAGCGGGGCTGCTGGATCAGTGGCTCAAGTGGGCATCGCAAGCCCAAGCCGATTTTCACTACGTGCCCGACGCCACCTTGTCGGGCGCGGTTCGGCTCGGCGCACCCATGCCCGTCGAAGCGCTCATTCTAGACGCGGGCCGTCGCCTGACCCTCGAGCCCGACGCGGCGCGCGTGCTGAGCCGCCGCTGGGTGCGTACGGATGCAGCGCGGGGCTTGGAGGACGCGCCATTACGAGCCGCGGAGCGCGCGCTTCTCCGCGCCCTCGATCATTGCCCCGGTGCACGCGGCAGCGACCTAACGTCGATCGCCGGCGGTCATGAAGCGCTGCGTGTACTGTGCGCCTGGACCGACGTGGGCTGGGTGGCGCCCTTCAGCCGGGGTGGCAGCCATACGTCGCTCCTGCGAACGACCCGTGCGCTTCGCGCGACGGGCCCGGACATGCGCGAAGCGATCGCGTCGCCAAACCGCCGTCGCGCGCTGCGCCGTCAAGCGGCGCAGTTTCACCCGGACCGCTTCGACGACAAGATGGCGCCGCTCAGCCGCGCGGCGATGGAAGCCCTGCTGAGGGCTGCGGAGTTTTAGGCCCGGCAGCGCGTGCATGAACGGCGGCTTCCGGTCTAGCATCGGGGCGTGGCTCGCTCGGCACAGCTGGTCGGAATCGGCTTGGTACTTAGCGTGCTGCTCTCGTGCGAGGGGGGCGTTGCAACGCAGGTCATCCTCGAGTTTCGCGCCGATCCTACGGTGGTGGCGCGCGCAGCCCGGGTTCGCTTCGAGGTGATTCGCGAAGGTGCGGATCCCGTGGTCCGCGAAGCGGTGTTGATGGGGCCAGACGCGCAGACCACCTTTCCGCTCACGCTTCCGCTTTCACCCTTGGGCGGTGACGCTCGGCGGCGATTTCACGTGGTGGCCGATCTCTTCGACGCGTCCGGCACCCTCTTTCAACGGCAAGTTCGCCTGGGCGGCTTCACGGCGGACGAACGGCGGCGGGTGGTCGTTCGCTTCGATCCGGCGTGCGACGAGGTGCTGGAATGCGAAAGCGAGCAAACGTGCTTCGGCGGCACGTGCGCCCCGGCGTGTGTGGTTCCCGTCGCGCTGGAAGGGCGCCCGGAGACCCCGCTGAGTCCATGCGCGCGTTTTCAGAAGCGACTCACCTTCGATGCGAGCGGACTTCGCGCGGACGTTGAACGCTTTCCGCTGCTGGTGCAGGTCGTGGATGAAGACCTCGCCGACCACGCGCGCCCGGACGGCGCGGACATCGCCTTCAGCTCACTCGAAGGGGCGCTCCTGCCGCACGAGATTGCGCACTTTGATCCTTCCACGGGCGCCTTGAGCGCCTGGGTGTTGGTCGAGACCCTTCGCGGAGGCACACCGCTCGAGCTGCAGATGAGCTTTGGCGGTGCACCCGTCGTTGCGGATTTGGAGGCCCTATGGTCAACGTTTGCCGCGGTGTGGCATTTGGACGAAGGCACCTCGCGAGCGGCCGGTGACGCTTCGTCCTTTCAAAATACGGCAGCGGTCGAACGCGCCGAAAGCCAACGTGGCATCGCGCATCGAGCACGCCAAACGGGCGAACGAAACGACCGTTTCAGCCGCGAGTTTGAACAACTCAGCGGCTTCGACCTGGGCCTTACGAGCTTCACGGTGTCCGTGTGGCTCTTCAGCGACGACGGCGAGGGGCGCGTCTTTGCGTTCGGCGGAAACGACGCTCCCGGCGTCTTCCTTGCCGCCGATGGGTACGCACTCGTCGGCGACGTGTCGATCACTTCGGAGCTCGTGCCTATCGAGGAGGACCGCTGGACACACTTGGTGCTCGTCGTCGATCGCGAGCGCGGTGAAGTGAGACACTACGTAAACGGATCGGAGGGCGCCCGGACCGCTGACATCGCCGACTTGGGCGACGTGTCTCCTCGCGGAGTCGCCCCGCTCACGTTCGGCGGAGCCGGGGGGTGCTGCTTCCCGCGTGGCGCCATCGATGAACTCTGGGTCGATCGAAGCGCCTGGACCGACGCTAAAGTCGCCGCCGTCTACGCGAATCAGCAGCGTGAAGGGCTTTCCCTTGGCCCGCTCGAGGAGCTGTAGACCGCGTTGTGATTTAGTTGGCCTGATCCGGCCTGCTGGCTCGTACCGATCTCTGCGTTGGTCCTCCTTGAATGGCGCTTGCCGTCCTGCGTCGTCCCGCCTTGACCTCGGCGCGCCCAACAACCCAGATCAGGTCAACTAGATCGCAACGCGGTCTAACGCGACGCGCGAAGTCGGGTGAGCGTCGGTTCGGAAAAGGTGGTGTCTTCGATTCGATAGAAGGAGCGCCGTCCCTCGGCGACCACTTCGCAGCTCCCGACGTCGACCAGATCGCGAAGGGCGCGCTGAACCGTTCGTAGGGGCACGGCGAGCTGGCGTGCGATCGCGTCGCTCGTCAGGCGGGTGCCTTCCTTTCCGAGAAGCCGCAGCACGGTCTGCTCCAGGTCCGGAGCGCATCGCGGATCGGGCAGGACGAGTGTGTGGGTCGTGATCAAGCGGCATACGTCAGCTTCCCGTTCGATGCGGGCAAACTCGGGTAGCTCCGCTCGCATTCGGTGCAGAAGCCCGCGAAACGTCCCCTGATGCTTCGGCGCCACAAAGGGAAAGCCGTACACGGCCTCAAAGAGCGCATGCACGTGCATCGACGCGCCGTGCGCGAGGGCGAGCGTGGCCAGGGCCACGTGCGTTCGGCGCGCCGAAAGGTTGAACGCGGTGGCGGTCGCTCCGCCGTCCGTTCGATGCAAGCCCTGGCTCAGAATACGGCGCGCCCAAGGCGCCGGGTGGGCGACGACGTAGGCGCTCGCCACTTCCTTCCCGCTGCCGTCGATCTGCGGCACGAGAAAACCCGAGAGGGACGGGTGCACGTCCGAAACGGTGCCGCGCGCCCAGTCGTCGCCGGGCGGGCTCGCGGGGTCGAGGGCCGCCCTGAGGTGCTCCAGCTCGTTGGCGAATCCGGCGCAGAGCGTGCGTGGTCCAGCCGCCGCGCTCCCTTCCTGAAGCTGACGCTGGAGGGCGTTTGCCCATCGCGAACGCGCACCGGGGACAGACCCGCCGCCGAACATAAGCTCCCACTCCACCCAGGCGTTCCACGGTCCTGAGACCACCTGCTCGAGATCGTGCAAAATGCGAAGAGCCGCCGCCGTTTGGCGCGCGTACCGCCTCGCCCGAGCAAGCACCAGGTTTGCGAAGTACTCGCGCTGAATGACGCCTTCGCTCGCCGCCATGCGGGATGCTTGGCGGGCAATCCGCAGCGCCGCTTCCGCGTCACCGCTATCGAGCGCGTAAAGGGCGCGTAGCGCCATTGCGTCGATGGCGCGAATCGCGTCGTCAGCCCCCCGCGCCTCTTCGAAGGCTGCGTCCGCCGCGTCCATCGACTCGCCCTCGGTCACCGCGGACCAGAGGGCGCCGAACGCACCGCCCAGCGTGGCCACGGATGCGCGCAGTCGGGGAAGGTCTTGGCAGAGAAAGGCGTGCAGCGCGAGGTCGTCCTGCGCCCGGGTCCCGGCCCTGCCGCCCGCGGCCGAAGCGTGCACTTCATCCAGCTCGAGCTCGCCGCGGAGCAGAAGGGCCGCTTGCCGCGCGGGGGCCCATTTGTCCCCTTCAGACGCGGCCCGGCGGAGCTCAGGCAGGTCGCCGCGTATGCCCCTGTGGTAGCATTCTTCGAGAGTCGGCATGGTGATTCGCGCCCGCACGGTACCAAACGCGCTGAAGGCCAGCCTGATCGTGGCCTTCGCGCTCTATGCTGGCGTGGCCGAAGCACAAGAAGCGGACGCTACGGGTTCCGAGACTTCGTCCGTCGAGCCCGCCGCAGCGAGCACGCGAGCGGCGGAGCTGCGTGCGAGCGCGGCGACGGCCTTTGGCGAACGAAGGCTCGCGGATGCCGAACGGCTGCTTCGGGAAGCCCTCGAACTCGAGGAAACACCGTCGACGGTGTTCAACCTCGGTCGCGTGCTCCTGGATATGGGTCGCCCCGTTGAGGCTGCGGCGCTCTTTCACGACCTCGAGCAGGGCGCCTACGGCGAACTGAACGCAGACCGAACGAACGCCGTGAATGTACGCCTCCAGGCGGCGGAGCTTGCCATCGCTCGCTTGACGATCGTTGGCGAAGGGCCGGGCGAAGCACGGGTTCGGGTCGACGGCGAAGACGCGGGTACGCTCACCGCGGCCTCTCCGCTCGAACGTCGGGTCGATCCGGGGGACCATCGCGTGGTCGTCGCGACTTCCCTTGGTGACGATGCGGTCAACGTTCGTCTCAGTCCCGGTGATTCGGAAGCGCTACGCTTTTCGCTTCCGCCGCCCGTTCCCGCCGCAAACGGACGCCGCTTGATCGCGTCTCCGTGGCTTTGGATCGTTGTCGGCGCCGTGCTTGTGGGTGGTGCCGTGGCGACGGGGGTGCTCGTGCGTCGTAGCCAACCCGACGTCGTTTCCGATCCGATCTTCGGCAACGTGTCCGCGGTTTCGGCGCTTCGATGAGTTCAACGAGCGGCCTCACCCATCTTTTCGACCTCGCCCGGGGCGGCCTTGGCACCGTTTCGCTCGCCGTCCGCCGCGAAGGTTCATTTTCGCGGGTTTACGCAGTGAAGCGCCTCCACGCCCATTTGCGCGACGACGAAGCATTCGCACGCATGTTTGTCGAGGAAGCGCGGATCGCCGGTCGCTTGAGACACGCCAACATCGCTGGCGTGCTGGACGTCGGAGTGGACGAAGCGGGCCCGTTCTTCGTGATGGAGTACGTGGAGGGCCTCTCGCTCCGCGAGCTGTTGGTGAGCACCGCGGGGCTTCTGCCGCTCCAGGTGGTGCTCTCGGTCGCGGCGCAGGCGGCGCGTGGGCTGCACGCGGCCCACGAAGCCACGAGCGAAACGGGCGATTCACTGCGCCTCGTGCATCGGGACGTCTCACCTCACAACCTGCTCCTCGGCTACGACGGCGTGGTGCGCGTGGCGGACTTTGGCATCGCCAAGGTGCGGGATTCCGATCAGCGCACGTCCACGGGGATCCTCAAGGGCAAGATGGGCTACATGTCGCCGGAGCAGCTGCGCTTCGAGCGGGTCGACGCGCGATCCGACCTCTTTTCACTTGGCGTCACGATCTTCGAGGCCCTGTCCGGCGAACGTCTCTACAGCTCGCCACGCGATGCGCTGCCAGGCGACGAGGCTTCGGCGCCTTACCGCATCCTGAACGAAGATCCGCCCGAGCTTGCCAACGTGCGGCGGGACACGCCGCCAGCCCTCGAGGAGCTGATGCTCGAGCTTCTGGCGAAGCAGCCCGCAGAGCGACCTGGAAGCGCGGAGGAAGTCGCCGATCGCTTCGCGGCGATCCTCCACGAGGCGAGCGTGGAACACGGGCCGCTGACGCTGGCTGCGTACCTCGGCGATCACTTCGAAGAGCGGCGGGCGCAAGCGTCGGTCCGCGTTCAGGCGGCGCAGCAAGCGGTGCAGGAGCAGGAGCCCGAGGCGCCCAGTATTCCCCACATACCCAGCATTCCGGCCAGCGAGGCGGCGCTGCAGCGCCGTCGGGCGCGCAAGTCGCTTCCCTTGGCCATCGGCGGGCTGGTGCTTGCGGCCGTAGGGGGCTCAGCCATC
>JBCCRV010000152.1:0-12622 GCA_039201085.1 Myxococcota bacterium
CGGGGCCGTCGGGCGCGGAGCCAGCGAACGCCGCTCTCGCCGCGGAGCCAGCGGCACTCTATTCACCCTTTGTCGTCGAGCTTGAAAGCACGTCGTCGGAACCGATGCCCTTCTCCCGCATTAGCTTCAAAGATGTCGGCATGTCGATCGACCCGGCGGACCGGACCTACGAATATGAGCTGCTGGCGGAACGTGTCGCCGAAGCGATGGGTCAGCGATTTGCTTCCTTCAGCCATGTGCGGCACGCCCCGGAGCGCAGCGAGCCGTCCAATCACATGGCGTGCGAAGGGGGCCATATCTACGTGGACCTCTGGAGCGTGAACGAAGGCGTGGGCTACTCACTCTGGTCCGGCTGCGGTGAGGATGCGCGCTTCGCGATGCGTGAAGTATCGCCGGTGAGCGGAGTGGCCGTCGACATTGCGGAGCAGCTACGCGTGGCGGCGCGGACCGGCTGCTTCACGGCCCATTGCTAGCGGTGGGTCCGCTCGGGGCCGTGCAGTCGGGATGCGGGCCGGCGACCGTCGAAATGGAAGCTTGCGCCGATTCGCGCGGCGGAGAGTCCAGCCCTACTGCGACGCCGCGGGAGCCGGCGCCCGTCGAAGCACGAGGCTCACCGCGAGTACCAAGGCGCTGAGCGCCACGCCGCACGTCGCGCTCACGCCGGGGTTCGGCGTAAGACCACCGAAGTATGCGCCGAAGTGCACGAGTGGGCCGACGATGGCCGCGCCCGCCGCACCGATCGCTGGCACGTCTCGAAAGAAGATGCCTGCCGTCACCGGGACGAGCGATGCCGCAACCAATCCGTAAAGGCCTACCCACGCGAAGAGACCGACGAGGTCCGGCGGGTCGAGGGCGATCAGCAGCGAAACCGTGCCCATGGCGACGAGGATTGCGCGCGACGCGCGAAGGGCAAAACGCTGTTTATCCTTCACCCGATCGCCCGCCAAGCCGAGCACCAGGTCGTTGCCTGCGATCGTCGAGGCGGATACGAGAATGCCGTCCATCGTGCTCATGCCGGCGGCGAGCAGGGCGACGGAAATCAGTGCGCCGGCCGTCGGTGAGAAAGCCCGTTCGATGTAGGCCGGCACCACCGCGTCCTGCACCGTTTGCAAGTCCGGATAGGCCACGCGGGCGTACAGGCCCACGAGCAACACGAGTGCGAAGCCCACGCCGACGAGCGAGCCGATCAGCAGGTAGCGGTTTAGCTGCGTTTCGCTTCTCAGGTAGAGGGACTTCATGAGGATGTGCGGCTGACACACGAGCCCGAAGCTCATCACAAAGCCGCAGACAAACACCTCAAAGGCCGAGTCGAAGAGAAAGGCGCTCGGACTCGGATCGGTGCTCACGAGCGCCGTCATCGATTCGCCCGTTTCCGCGAGCCGCTCGAAAAAACCAAGGCCTTCGCCGCCGAAGAGGTGAAGTCCGCTTGCGACCATCGCGATGGCGACGATGAGCATGATCGAGCCCTGAAGGGCGTTCGTATACGCGTGCGCGTACGTACCGCCCATGAGGATGTAGCTGAACACGAAGCCCACGACGACGAGCACGCTGGTGATGTAGTCGAGGCCCAAGGTCGCCTGCATCACGAGGGCCGAGCCCTTGATGATGAGCACCACGAACACCACCGCAAAGAGCAGGTTGAGCGCCGCGAAGTACATGCGAAGGCCCGAACTGCCGTAGCGCGCGCCGATCCAGTGCGGCATCGTGAGCGCCCGGTGCTCTTCGCCGAGGCGACGAAAGCCGCGGCTCAGCAGGATGAGCCCGAGGAGCACGCCCGATGTGCCAGCAACACCGAAGTGCATCAACGCGCTGACGCCGTGCGCCCAAACAAAGCCCGGGTTGATCACAAAGGTGGCCGTGCTGGCGATCGACGCGGCCAGCGTAATGCCAACCAGAAGCGGGCCCATGTCACCGTTGCCGAGGGCGAAGCTCTCCATGCCCGTCGTCTTCTTCATGCCGCGAAGGGCGAGCAGCGTCGTGATGATCAGGTACGCACCAAAGGCGGACCAAGCAATGGTCTGCGAAGCCATCAGAGCCTCGGATCCCGCAGGGCGTTCGTAAGCCGCAGGGCCGTGGAAGCCTGGTTGTAGCCGACGCCGCTGCCGACGAGCACGACGAGGCTGCCGGGCCCGACTTGACCACGGCCGATGGCGTCGTCGAGGGCCATAGGAATGCACGCGCTTCCCGTGTAGCCCCACTTCTCCATGATCGTGGTGGCCTTCTCCATCGGTTGCTCGAGGCGCTCCATCACCTTTTCGATGGTGCGCTTGCGAACCTGCGTGAAAATGAACGCGTCGACGTCGCGCAGCGCAAAGCCTTCTTGCTTCGCGAGCTGATTCACCATCTTGGGCCAGCCCTCTTCGTTCACGGCGGGTGGGTACTTTTGATGCATACGCACGACGTGCCGGCCGGCGTCGATGGCGCCCGCGGTGATCGGCTCGGCCGTACCGCCGGCGTCGATGCACCAATCGCGCGCCAGTCGGCCATCGGCACGCAGGGCCGAGCTTAGAATGCCGCGCTGATCACTCGGCTGGACGACCGCGGCACCCGCGCCGTCGCCGTAGAGAAAGATCATCGGGTCAAGCGGATCGGCGAGCTTGCGCATCATGTACGCGCCGATCACCAGCACGTTTCCGAGATGGGGCTGGGTGGCGATCATGCCCGAGGCGGCGGCCAGTGCGGTGGGAAAGGACGCGCAGGCGCAGCCGACGTCAAAGGTGCCCGCGTCCCATGCTTCAAGCTTCCGCTGCACGATCACGGACGTGGACGGCGTGATGTGGTCGGGCGAGTCCGTGCCCACCAGGATCAGGTCCAGCTCTTCTGGACCGATGCCCGCGCGCTCCATGGCCTCCTTCGCAGCCGCAACACCGAGGTCGCTCGTGGCCTGCGTGTCGGGCGCGTACCAGCGCGTTTGAATGCCGGATTTGGGCGCGATTTTGTCGACGAAGTTCGGGGCGACGTCCTTCAATTGAGCCTTTAAAGCCTGGTTCGTGATCTCTCGAGGGGGCACGTGAATGCCCGTGCTGACGATGGCCGCATGTCGCATGAGGGCGGCGTAGCGCAGATTTTGTGCGCCGCAACAAAACGGCGCATTTCGCTTCGCTATGCGACAAGTCAGGCTAGGGCCCGCTGTCAGCTTGACGCCTGCCTCCGTCGGGGAGGGCCCCGCTTCGCGGCTGCGGCCCTGGAGTGCGGTGCCACGCAGGGCACGACGTCTTCGCGAGTTCGAAGTGCATCGCGAGTTCGAAGTGCATCGTTTGCGTGCCGCCAGAGTCGAAGGAAGCGCGCCGACGCGATGGCATGCTCGCCCCGGGCGAAGGCTCGCACGATTTGCAGCGTTCGAAGTTGGCTTTGTGAGCCAAACCAGAGGTTCCAGTCCGGCAGCCGCCCGTAGGACGGGGGCACGCAGCGCGTTCGCGCCGCGAGCACGTCGAGCTGGGCACGGTGTTGCGCCAGAAACCGGTTCGACATGGCGCAAGCCTATCTTGCGCTTGCGTCCGTTCAGTGACGCCCTGCCAGAAAGAAGCGCTGAAGCATCGACGCGACTTCGTCCGGTCGTTCAAACGGTAAGAGATGGCCCGCGCGCGGCACCAGCACCGTTTCGCATTCGTGAACACGTCGCTTCGCCGACGACAGCAATCGACGCGGCGAAAGGGTGGGGTGCATCATCCGATTGGGCACCAGCCGATCGGACTCGCCAAAGGCTACGAGTGTACGCGCCTTGACGTGTGTCAGCTGCCGAGACGTGGGGGTATCCAACATGGCCCGCACGCCGCCCGCGAACGCATACGCAAAACCCGCAAGCTCCTCGCCCTCCAGTGCTAGACGGCGGTCCAATAGCCACGAGGCTTCGGGAGGCGTGTCGTAGAACGCAAGGTCGAGGGCCTTTCGCAGCTGCGCCGGCGATTGGTCGCGCACCCAGCGGCGCGTGATCGTCGATTCGAGTATCCAGCGTTCCATGCGGCTGAAGCGTTCGAGGCCCGCGGGCGAGAGCAGCGCAAGAGAGCGTACGCGGTCCGGGTGGGCGAGACTGGTGACGAGCCCGATCTGGGCGCCCATCGAATGGCCGATCCAGCCGGCATTGGCAGCGCCGAGCTGGGCGATCGCACCGAGCACGAGTTCACCGAGCTCGCGAAGGCTAAAGCGCTGAAAAGGCTTGTCGCTTTCGCCGAAGCCCGGAAGGTCGACGGCGAGCACGCGGTTCGTGCGAGCGAGCGCCGGAAGCATCCGACTGAAGGAGAGGGCGGAGCTCCCTAGACCGTGCACGAGCACGAGGGGTGGGCCCTCGCCCATCTCGTGCACGGCCACGCGCGTGCCCTTGGCGCGCACCTGGTGCGTCTTCGCAAGCGCGAGCGGCGAGCGCTTCGGCATGGTTTGAACCGACGCCATGGGTTTTGCAGAAGTTTTCAGCGTTTTGGGCGCGCGGGATACGGGTGCGGACTTGATGAGCTCTAGCCCATCGCTCCGCCGCCATCGACATCGATGGTGCGGCCGTTGAAGTAGTCGCACTCGAAGATGAAGCGCACGGCAAGCCAGATGTCTTCCGGCGTACCGATGCGTCCGACGGGAATCGACTCCACGAGGGCCGCGCGGGCGTCCGGGCGCATGCCCGCCGTCATCGGCGTCTCCACCATGCCCGGCGCGACGGCGCCAACGCGGATTTTGTAGGGCGCAAACTCCTTCATCCACGTGACCGTGTTGGCCGCGAGGGCGGCCTTCGCCGCCGTGTAGTTCGTTTGGCCGCGCGAGCCGTGACGGGCGATCGAAGAAATGTTTACGAGCACGCCGGGCTTTTCCGTTTCAATGAGGTGCGCCGCCACTTCGCGCGCCATCAGCGTCGCGCCGAGCAGGTTCACGTCGAAGACCGCTTGAATCTGCTCCGTCGAGAGCTTCACCACTTCGCCCGTGCGGCGCGAACGCTTCGCGAGCAGGCCGTCCCGAAGAATGCCCGCGTTGTTGATCAGCCCGTTGACGCCGTCCATCGCTTTGGCGGCCGAGCCGACGAAGGCCTGCACGTCGTCTTCCTGGCTGACGTCGAGCCGGCGCCGGTGAATGCCCTCGGGGAGGGTGGCGAGGGCTTCTTCGTTGACGTCGCCCACGGCGACCTGAGCGCCGCCTTCGAGCAAACGCTCGGCGAAGTGGCGCCCCATGCCGGAAGCGCCTCCCGTGACGATGACCTTTAGGCTGTCGAGGTTCATGCGTTCTCCTTTTGATGCGCGTCCGCATCGATGACCGTTTGGTTACCGGTTGCGCGCTCGCGCGCCGTTCGAAGCGCCGCCTGCATGTCGCTTTGCATGTCCGTCATCGCGCGGAGTTGAACCGCCGTGAGGCGGGTCGTTTCCTCCATCGCCCGGCCCACGTGCGTGAGGGCCTTTAGATGGAGCTCGGCGAGCTCGTCGAGAAGCCGAGCGCTCTGGTCCATCTGCGTGCGCAGGGCGAGCGTCCACCACTTGGCGACGGGGTTATTGTGCAGCTGCATCATTCTAAGGGCACCTTCCAGAGTATGCGGCCGTCGACCGCGCTATAGACGCCATGAAACTACGTGCATCGCCGCGTTCGTCAAGGAGTTTATTGTGCGCCGCACAATCGTTGCCTCGGAGGCATCACTCGGCCGCGCCCTCGACGAGCTTTCGCAGGGAGGCGATCTCTTCGCGCAGCGCCTTTAGCTCATCGTCGCCGCTCTCGAGTTCCACAGGCTGGGGCGCCTGCATGGCCGTGCCCGGCAAACGAACGGGCGGCATGCCGAAGGAAGGACCGAGCCCGCCGAGGAGGCGCGCCAGCGCGCTGGTGGCTTGAAAAGGCGCCTGCGCCAAAGGGCTGAGCGGGCCTAGATGGGATGCCGTGGCTTTGGCCTGGAGGTACATCTCGAGGGCCCACGTGAGGTAGCGGCTCATGAAGAGGGCCACGTCCGCATCGTCCATGCGAATCAGCTGGGCCAGAAATCCGGCCGGCAACATCTTCGAAGCGCCGCGGCTTTCGAAAATGATCTGGGCGAGCACGGGCTGGGTCAGATCGGCGCCCGTCTTGGCATCCACCACGCGTACATCGCTGCCGGTGCGAATACGCTCCGCCAGCTCGTCCAGCGTGACGTAGCGGCTCTGATCGGTGTCGTATAGCCTGCGATTTGCGTACTTTTTGACGGTGATCACGCGACAGACCTAGCTCCTCGAGCGAAGGGACGCAAGGTGGGCTCTGTTGCGGCGCAGCATTCTTCCTTGACGGACAGCCCATCTCGTCGTAGCCAAGCGCGATGCGACGCAGGAATCGGAACGCTTTTTGGGCGAAGGCGGTCCTCCTAGCCGTCCTTGGTGGCTGCGCGGAAAACAACACGCGCGAGTGCAACGTCGGCGTCGACTGCGCCTCCGGCGTGTGCCTTAGCGACGGCACCTGCGCCGAACTCGATGTGGGCGTCGACATGGAGACGGTCGACCTCGCCATGCTCGATACGGCTCAGCTCGATGGAGACGCCTCGGACTCCATGGCCAACCTGCCGGACGCAGGCCCAGAGATGGGCGCGGAGGGCGGTCTTTGCTCGCCGAATCGCGACGGACGCATCGAGCGTTCGGAGGTCACGCTGGCGTCGGGTCTTCGCGCAAACTTCGCGTCCGCCACGGACGTTACCTTCGACACGCGCGGCGAGATGGTCGACGGCACTCGCACCTGGGACCTCGCCCGGGCCTTTGCTGGTGAGGAGATCATTGCCGTCGACACCCGATCGATCGCCGACGAGTGGTTTGCGTCGGACTTCGTAGGCGCGACCTACGCTGCCGAGCTTTCGGTGGACTCCGATTTGATCGGCATCTTCGAATCCACGGACAACGCGCTGCTTCTGCGCGGTGTTGTCTCCCCCGACGACGGTTTCACGCGCACCAACCTCGAGAACGACCCACCGGCGACGGTCCTCGCCTTTCCCCTCGAGCTCGACTACACCTGGTCGACGGAGGTGAGCGTGAGCGGCGTGGCCTTGGGCGTCTTTTCGATCTACTCCGAGAGCTATACGTCGCGCGTCGACCAGCGCGGAACGGTGCTGACGCCCTTCGGCCGTTTCGATGACGTCTTTCGCGTGCGCACCGAACTCGTTCGGACCGTGGGAATCGTGCGAACCACGATTGTAAGCTTCGCCTTTGTCAGCGAGTGCTTTGGTACGATTGCGACGCTAACCGGCCGCGACAACGACGACGGAGCCGAGCTCGATGAACTCGCGGAGCTGAGGCGCCTCGCGCCCTGATCGCCATGAACCGTGCCTTCGCCCTGCTGGCCGCGCTGACGGCGTGCGTATCTTACCACGCACCCGCGATCGAAGGGGCGGACGGATCGCTTGCGACCCTTCGCGGAACGCCGATCCATTTCGTCGACGAAGCGCCGGAAGGTGGTGTGCGCGCCGGTACCGTCGTACTGGTTCATGGCTTCGCGAGCAGCATCGGCGTCTGGACGGGCGTTCGCCGCGCCCTCGTGGATGCGGGCCATCGCGTCATCGCCCTGGACCTCAAGGGCTTCGGCCACAGCGGTCGGCCGGCGGGCGATTATTCGCCCGCGGAGCACGCACGGATCGTCTTCGCCCTGATGGACCAACTTGGCGTGCGCTCGGCGTCCCTCGTCGCGCATTCCTACGGTTCGTCCGTGGCGCTGCGGGTGGCCCTCGAAGCGCCCGACCGGGTCCGGTCCATCGCTCTCTACGACGCGTGGGTGTACGCCGAGCAGCTGCCGACGTCGTTTCATTGGGCACGCGGGCGCGGCGTCGGCGAAGCGATCTTCGGCGCCTTCTACGGCGAGCGCGTCGAGGACAAGGTTGCCCTTGCATTCTTCGACCCCGAGGCGATTCCCCAGGCCCTCATCGACACGACGGAGGCGCAAATCGCGCGGCCCGGCACGCGCGCCGCCGCCCTCGCGACGGTGCGCGCGATGCGCTACGAGGAGCAGCAAGCACACTACGGCGAAATCGAGCAGCCCGTCCTGCTGATTTGGGGGCGAGAGGACTCGGTCACGCCCCTTCGCTACGGCGAAGAGCTGCACCGCACGCTGCCCGAGAGCGAGCTTGAGGTGTACGGCCGCTGTGGCCATTTCCCCATGATCGAAGCGTCCGCTCCGTCCACGCGTCGGCTGCTTCGCTTTCTGGCGAACGCCGACGGGGACACGGATGCGCCCGTGAATCGCGCGGAGCCCGAAACGGTCGCGTGGCCTCCGGCAGCGCCGCCGAGCGCCGCGCCCGACGAAGATGCGGAGGCGCTGCCGGCCGAAGGGTCGCCGCAGCCATGAAGCGCACATGGACCGTTTCGGGGGCGCTCGCCGTCGCTTTGCTGCTAGCGAGCACGGCGCGGGCCGAGTTTGACGAAACGGGCGACGAGATTCGCGCCGAGACCGAAACCACCGTGAACCTTCACGGCTACTTTCGCACCCGCTTCGAGCTGCTTCATAACCTCGATCTGGACCGCGGGCCGACGCCAAGCGGTCAGCTGCTCTTTCCCGTACCGCTCTCCGATCCGAACGCGCAGAACCTGACGCACGCGGACCTCCGCCTACGTACGGATATCGCGCTGATCGTCCCGGCGGCGTCGATGGCCCTTCACGTTCGCCTCGACGCGCTCGACAATCTCGCGCTCGGCTCCCAGCCCGACGGCGTTCCCAGCGTGACCACGTCGCAGCGCGCGGCGGATCAGCCCTTTGTGATTCGTCGCGCCTACGCCCAGGTGCTGACGCCCTTTGGCCTGCTAGCCGCGGGCCGCATGGGCAACGACTGGGGCCTCGGCATGCTCGCAAACGGTGGTGATTGTCCGAGCTGTGACAGCGGCGATGCGGCGGACCGCATTGCGTTTTTTACGCCCTTGCTCGGCCACGTGTTCACGCTGGCCTACGATTTCTCCGCAATTGGACCGTTCGCGGCGCGGAGCGCGCCCGGACGGGTGGTGAACCTTGACCGCGCGGACGACGTCCGGACCTTCACTTTTGCGCTCCTAAACTTTCGAACGGACCTCGCTCGCCGCCGTCGCGCGCGGGCCGGTCTCGTCACCTTCGAGTACGGCGCCTACCTCTCGCACCGATGGCAAGACCAGGACGTTCCCGCGGACTACCTGCCCGTCGCGCAGCCGATCCCGATCGATTCGGCGCAGGTCGTGGAGCGCGATTTTCGCGCGACGGCTGTCGACCTTTGGATGCGCCTCACCTTGCCGACGGGGCGCATCGAGCTGGAGGCGGCGTACATCGGTGCGCGCATCGGGCAGCCATCGCTGCTACCGGGCGTGCGCCTTCGCGACGAGTTCACGTCGCGCCAGTTTGGCTTCGCCTTCCAGTCCGAATTCGGACCGGGCCACGCGACTGAAAGCGGCGCCTACGCCCTGGGTTTCGACGGAGGCTACGCAAGCGGCGATTCGGCGCCGGGCTTCGGCGCGCTCCTCGGCGGACGAAACGGCGGACCGAACCAGCCTGCGCCCGTGGCGGGGGATATCGATGGCCCGCAGGCCGTCTCGCCCTTCGACACGACGGTGAACAACTTTCGTTTTCACCCGGACTACCGCGTCGACCGCATTCTCTTTCGTGAGATTCTGGGCACGATCACCGACGCGTTTTACCTCCGGCCCCACGGACGCGTTCGTCTCGCGCAGATCGGACCGGGCCGGCTTGAGCTCCGGCTCGCCGCCATCGCGTCCTTTGCGGCCAGCCCAAGCTCGACGCCGAGCGGAGAGCGCGCCCTTGGGCTCGAGCTCGACCCCACCTTGGCCTACGCTGCCAACGGCTTTGTCGCCTCGCTCGAGTACGCCGCGCTCTTTCCCTTTGCCGCCTTCGATTCGCCGACGCTCGACGCGCGCACGGCCCAGCTCTTTCGCTTTCGCCTTTCCTTCAACTACTGATCGCTCTGCCATCGAACCGACTATGCGCTCCTTTTCGCTCTTGCTCCTGGCTTTGCTCGCCCTTGGCTGCGGCGACAATCAAACGGTGCCTCCGCCGCGCGACGCCTTTGTGCCCGGCGACGCGGCCGTGCTGACGTGCGTGCCAAACCTGGATGGCGTCGTGGAGGCGAACGAGCTGGCGCCGACATTGGGCATTCCCGTGTCGCTTTTGACGGCGCCCGTGGGCGTCGAACGTCAGGTGGATGTGGCCGGCATCGTGGTGGACGGTCGGCGGCGCTGGGACCTCGGCGCCGACTTTGCGGACGATCAGCTCGCGCGCATCGAAGCGTCGGACCTCAGCGCCCGTTGGTTTGCCGATCGCTTTCCCGACGGAGAGTTCATTTCGCCCCTCGACCTTGCGGGCGATCTGCTCGGTATCTTTCGCCACGACGACGATGCCCTCCGGCTCCTCGGTGTGGCGAGCGCGGAAGAAGCGCCGGCGCAGGGGCAAACGCTCTACGGCTACGACACGCCGATCGTTGTGTACCGCTTCCCCCTTCGGCAGGGCGACGAGTTCATCGCGTCCTCCACGATCACCGATGGCACGCTCCTGGGCCTTCCCTACGCCGGTCGCGACACGTACGAGGTACGTGTCGTCAGCACCGGCGTGCTCACCCTGCCGGACCTTGAGTTTGAGCAGGCGCACCGCGTCGACACGCGCATCACCGTTGCGCCCGCCGTGGGTGCTGCGGTGGTTCGCCGCCAAGTGAGCTGGATCTTCGAGTGCTTTGGTGAGGTGGCCCGCGCGACGAGCCGGAGCGGCGAAGAAACCGTCGACTTCACCACCGCCGCCGAGCTCCGGCGTCTCTCCCTCGAGTAGGTCGCCCGAATGCACTCTGACGCTACGCCATCGCTTTCATCCGCAGGAATCCACCCATGAACGCCAAAGTTCGCTCGCTCTTCGACGTGAATCCTCGACCCGACGCCGCCTCGCCCGAACGCGGCGAAAGCGGTACGAAAGCCCTTTGGCAGTTCGTGAAGGAATCCGCCGACGCGTGGGATCGCACGATGACGCCGGTCTTCGATGCGTGGCTGAAAAGCCCGAGCGTGGTCGTACCGGCGGGGCGCGTCCTAAGCGCCGCGGCCCGAGTGCGCTCCGTTCAGCAGCGTTCCATGGGCGCGCTCTGGCGCGGCCTTGGACTGCCGACGCGCAGCGGCCAGGAGCGCACGCTCGCGGAGATTCATCGGCTGGAGTCGCGAATCGCAGAGCACGAGATCACCGTGGAGGAGCTTCGCGATCAGCTGCGCCGTTTCACCGATTCGCACGCTTCGATCCGCTCGCCTCAGGAGGGCCACTGATGGACGTAACACCGTTTCTCCCGCTGCGTCCCGCACCGGCCATCGTTTTTGATCAGCTTGCGGCTCGTGCGGATTCGCCGCGCTTTATGGTGCCGGACGGCGACGGTTACCGTCCGGTCACCTGGCGGACATTTGCGGACCAGATTCGCGAGTGCGCGCTCGGTCTGCAGCCAACGCTGGCCGCAGGGGACCGCGCGTGCATCTTCGCGCCGAACAGCGTTGAGTGGATGTCGGCCGCCCTCGCCATTCAAGCGGCGGGCGGGGTCATGGTGCCCATCTACGGATCGAGCACCGCAGAGCAGGCCGCCTATGTGATCGACCACAGCGACGCGAAGGTCGTCTTCGTGGACACGGACACGCTTTTGCGGCGCGTCATCGATGCGATGGGAAGCTGCGAGCGCGTCGAACGCGTGGTGCTGATCGACTCGGCCCTCGAGGCGAGCTTAGCGGAGCTGCCCGAGGCGCAGCGCGCGCGCTTCGTCACCTTCGAGCAGCTGCGCGACGAGGGCCGGCAGAGTACGCACGACTTTGAGGCGATGCTTGCCGCCATCGATCTCGATCAGAACGCCATCATGCTCTACACGAGCGGCACCAGCGGCCAGCCGAAGGGCGTGCCGCTGACGCACCGCAACGTCGGCGTGAACGGGCGGGACTGGCTTGAGTGCAATGCGCCCATCCTCGAGGAAGGCTACCGGGATCTGCTCTGGTTGCCGATGAGCCACATCTTTGGCTACGGCGAAGCGGGCGTCGGAAACCAGTTGGGCTGGGTGAGCTATATGAGCGACCCGAAATCCGTGGTGGCCGACCTCCCCCGCGTGAAGCCGAACGTCTTCTTCAGCGTGCCGAGCGTGTGGGAGAAGCTCGCGTCCTTCGCGAGGGAAAAGGACGCGCTGGCGGAGCAGATCAAAACGCTTCACGCGCTTACGGGCGGCGAACTCCGCTTCTGCTTGAGCGGCGGCGCCGGTTTGAAGCGGGCCGTTAAGGAACTCTTCGACGCGGCGGGGTTGTTGATCATCGAAGGGTACGGCCTGACGGAGTGTTCGCCGACGCTCACGCTGAATCGCCCGGGGGACTACCGCTTCGACTCGGTCGGTAAGGCCCTGCCATCCGTCACCCTGAAGTTGGCGGAGGACGGTGAGATTCTTGCGAAGGGCGCGAACGTTTTCGCCGGCTATCACAAGAACGCCGCGGCCACGGACGAGGCCTTTAAGGACGGCTGGTTTCTCACGGGCGATATCGGGCGCCTCACGGAGGACGGCTTCCTGCAGATCGTGGACCGGAAGAAGGACATCCTGGTGACGGCGGGCGGCAAGAACGTGGCGCCGGCGAACATCGAGGTGCGCTTTCACGACGACCCGGCGATCGACCACGTGGTCGTCTTTGGCGACGGAGAGAAGTACTTGGTCGCGGGCGTTTGGCCGAGTCCCGGAGTCGCGGGC
>JBCCRV010000153.1:0-12613 GCA_039201085.1 Myxococcota bacterium
GCCCTCGCCGATCCGCTCGAACGCACCCGCGCCATTCATGATTGGATCGCCGTCCATATCTCGTACGACGTCGCGCTCCTGCGGCGGCTAGAGGGCGGCGAGCGGGTCAGCGCGACCACGCAGGATGCCGCGACGGTTCTTCGGGCCCGCAGGGGCGTTTGCGCGGGCTATTCGAACCTCATGAAGGCGCTCGGCGATGAGGCCGGCATCGACGTGCGGGTGATCACCGGGCACACGAAGGACAGCGCAGCGCTCGGCGGCGTTGGCCACGCGTGGAACGCCGTGAAGATCGGTGAGCGCTGGCACCTCATCGACGCCACCTGGAACGCCGGTTACGTCAACGGCGACACGTTCACGCGACGCTACACGAGCGACTACTTTCTGACGCCACCGGCGGTCTTTGGGACGAACCACTTTCCCGACCAGGCCGAATGGCAGCTTCTGGAAACGCCGCTCACCCGCGCTGAGTTCCTGCGCCTTCCCAACATGCGGCCCGCCTTCTTCCGGCAGGGACTGACGTTGGAAGCGCCCACCCGTTCGCAAAGCTCAACGAGCGGCACGGCTCAGATTCGCCTCAAGAATCCCGAGCGCCAATTCGTGATGGTCAACTTCGGGGCGAAGGGGGCGCAGCCGAGCACCCAGTGCGGCAACGTAAGCAACGGGACGCAGCTCACCTTCAACTGCGAACTGCCGCGAGCCGGCATCTACGAGGTGCACGTGTTTACGAACCCGGCGCGCTCCGGTTCGTACGTCGGCGTCGGCGCCGTCGAAGTCGTTCGCCAGTAGCCGATGCTTCTCGCTACCCGCGATCCGGGCATTGGGGCGCTTCCAGCGGCGCGATGGGATAGGCTCCGGCCGTGGCCCCAACCAACCCTCGCACGCTCCGATGGGCCGCCGCCGCCCTGCTCGTCGCGGGCGCCGGGGTCGGCGCATGGATGGCGGCGCCGTTTACGCGGTCCCTACCGACGATCGGCCACGTCTTGTGGGTGGACAGCGAAGGCACACCGATCGAAGACGGCGCCGAGCGCTTTCAGGAGTGCGGCTCCGACTTCGGCTTCGTGTCCCTGATCTTTCGGGGCGCTCTCTGGGCGAGCTGCACCGAAGGCGCGACGGTCGGCACAGGGCTCGTTCGAATCGATCCCGACGCAGGCCGGGGACAGTTCTTCGAGGCGCCCGATGCCCTACCCTATGTTGGCACGTACGGGCTCATCCCGCACGAAGATGGCCGACTCGGGGTGGTGTACGCGAGCCCCGGGATCGGCGAGGGATTCGCGGCGGGCGTGGTCGGGCAGGAGGGTTGGATTCACGCGCCCCGGGCCATCTCCGAATCAAGCCGCGCGCGCTTCATCGGCGGCGCGTGGGTGAACGACCAGCTGGAGGTCGTGGTGCGCGACACGCGAATCTTCCGTATTCACCGCATCGCGGACGAAATCGCGACGCGCACGCCCCTGTCCAAGCTGCCCTGCGTCGACCAGACGGTCTGCCGTCACTCGGACGTGGCCCTTCGTCGCGGCGGCGCGTGGCGCTTTCTGGTCGACACGGACAGCGGCCTCTACGAAGCGAACGAGGAAGGTGCCCTCGAAGCGAGCCCTTGGGACGGCGCCGCCGATCTCCGCGACGCCTCGTGGTACGTCAACAATGCTGCCTTCGGTGTCGTGAAACCAGGCACGCACTTTTCACTGCGTGCAGAACGAACGGGCACCGTGCTCGCGGACGGCAGCTTCGAGCCGCTCGCGCCGTATCCCGACGAAAGCTGGAACAACGCCGTGACCAACATGCTGGCTTTCGAGGGCGGCGTCCTGCATCGGCGCGCGCTTGCCCTTCATAATGGAACGCTCGCGCGAAAGTTCGGCGGGCGCTGGGTTGGGCTCAGCGTGCCCGGGATGGACGTGCAGCTGACGACCTTCGACGCAGCGCACGAAGCACGCGAGCCCGTCAACATTGCGACTCGCGATGTCCATTGCCCATTCATCGCCCGAGGTTCGATCCTTCAGAGCGCGAGTGGCGCCTACTGGTTTGCGCACGGCTCCGGATGCTTCTTCCCGATCGACGACGCGTTTTTCGCGCCTTCGCCGCCCTGAGAAGCAAAGGGACCGAAACGACGAGCGCTGGGCTTCCGAGGGCACGGGAGCCGAAGCCCGTGACCAAGACGCAACGCCGGCATCGAAAGCCAAGCCTTCGCCATCAACGGGAGTTTCGCGGTTCGCTTCTCTGCATCCGTGGACGACGAGTCGTCGCCGCAGACGATCAAGAGAACGAGGGAGAAGAGAACAACAAGGAAGTTTTCGCATGGGGCTGACTAACCGGGGCAATAGGTTGAGGGCGCGATCGTACGAAAGCGCGTCGGCCCGCACGGTCCCCGAACGGGTCATTCGCGGCTGGACCGCACCACGAGCCATCCGCTCGCGACGTCTGGTGGACCCGCCGACGGCGAGGTCACGCTTCGGGCTTGGACAAGCATCGTTCGGCGTCAGGACCGCCTCTATGCACGTGGGCAGCCGCGAGACGACCGTGCATGCCGAGGGGATGTGCTCTAGAGATGGCCGCGATGAGTTCGAAGAAGCACGATGCATCCGTCGAGGAGGACCAGACGCTGGCCGCGGAGCGCCGCAAGAAGGGGGAATTCGTTCGCGGCGCCAGCGGCTTCCGGCACGCGATTGGCAACGCAGACTTACCAGCCGAGGCGGGGCGCTACCACCTGCACGTCGCGCTCAACTGCCCTTGGTGCCACCGCGTCTCGCTGGCCCGGGCGATCCTTGGCCTCGAGGACAGCATTTCGATGGACGTGGCCTTTCCCAACCGAACCGGCGAAGACGACCCCGCGGGCCCGAACCTCTGGCAGTTCGCCCCGGACCGCGCCGCCAGCCTCACGGGCACGCCGCTACCGGAGTGCACGCATGAGACGGCCTCGGGCAGGGGCCACCGTCTCGCCGTGGAGCTCTACCGCGCCGAGGCTTCGGCGGAGCGCTCGCTGCCGATCCTTTATGACAAGAAGACGCGGCGCATCGTGAGCAACGAAAGCGCCGACATCGTTCGCATGCTGGGCATGCAGGCCAAAGCCCTCGGCGGAGAGGCTGCCGTGCCGCTCTACCCGAACGATGAGGCGACTCGAGCGGCGATCGACGAACTGAACGAAACGATCTACGTCGCGATCAACAACGGCGCCTACAAAGCCGGCTTCTCGTCGGACCAGAGCGTCTACGCCAAGGCCTTCGAACGCTACTTTCAAACGCTCGCCGAGCTCGAAGCACGCATGAGCGACGGTCGACCGTTCCTCCTCGGCGACGCGTTTACGGAGGCGGACCTACGCCTCTTTCCGACGCTCTATCGACACGACCCGGTCTATTACGTTCGCATGAAGCTCAACGGCGCGCGCATTTTGGACTACCCCCATCTTTGGCGCTGGCTCTGCCGCGTTCATGCGATGCCCGGCGTGGCCGAAAGCGGTTCGCTGATTCACTGCCGCCAGGGCTACTTCGGGCGCTCATGGAACGGCGTCGTGCCGCTCGGCCCGTTTCATCCGAAACCGTATCCGGAAGCGTACGGGCACCCGGAGCTCGCCAGCTAGCGCGGTACGCGCCGGTCTAAGCGACTCAGCCCTGTACGGCTTTGAAGCTCTCACGCTCCGAGAGCGACGCTAGCCAGCGCATCAGATGGGGCACGTCGTTGAGCGTTGCGTCTGCCGTCGGCATGGTCGACAGCGTGAAGATGATCGGCACCACCATCAGGTCCGCCAAGCTCAGTTCGAAGCCAGCGAGAAACTCGCGACCTTCGAGGCGGGCATTGAGCAAGTTGGTCACCTGCACGATCTTTGGCGTAGCCGCGTCGATGCGCGCCCGGTCGGGCTTTCCACCGCGGCCGCGTGGAAAGACAAACTGCAGGATATGTTCTGGCACGGCGGGCGGGTAGAGGTAGCAGTTGACCACGCTGATCCACTTTTCCATCTCGGCCTTTTCCGCCGGCGTGGAGGGCGTGAGGGACACGCCGTCGAAAACCTCATCCAGGTAGCGAACGATCGCCGACGTCTCGAAGAGCCGTACGCGGCCATGCTCAAGCACCGGCACTTTGCGAAAGGGATGGAGCGTATCGTAGCCGGGGCCGAGCAAATCCGGGACCTCCAGCGTGTACTCGATGCCCTTTTCAAGGCAGGTCATGAGGACGCTTCGGGTGTAGCTGCTGGGCGGAAGACCGTGAATGGTGACTTGTGTCATCGAAAACCTCGAATCGGGGCGAGCCCCGAGGCTAGTGCCGAGCCCGTACCCACGTCCACCAAGGAGGACAGTTGCAACAGCGTTCAGGGGAAGCGGGGCGTAGCTCAGCGGGCCATACGATCGAAGCGCCGTGGACCGGCGAGCATCCCTACAAAACGATGATAAAACCGTGATGGGGGCATGATTCCTCGCCTTTCACGATGTGAAAGGTTGAGCCTGTGGAACAAACCCAACCAACAAACGCGCGGCGCTGGCTGATCCTGGGCGGACTGCTTGGCGCCACGCTTCTTCAGGGCCTCAGCGCAAACACACCGGCGATGACGCCGCCGGAGCGCATCGAGGAGGACGTGTACAAGCCGTGGGCGATGGAGCCGCTTTCGGACGACGTGCGCATCGTCTTTCCCGGGAGCGAACGATGAAGGGTCGCTTTGGAGCGAGCCTTCTCTTCGCGACGATCGCGGCGCTCGCGGTGCTTCCTTGGATGCACTACGGCACGAACGTCTTCGGCCGCGCGCTGGCTGCGCACCTCTACCTGGTCATCAGCGTCGCGGCGCACGCGGCCTTTCTCCTGCGCCGCGACTCGGACGAGGCAACCAGCATGGGCGTTCGAATCGGCCTTCTCGGACTCGGCCTGCTCCTGGTCACGGCGTCACTGCCGCAAACGGCCCTCGGATGCGCACTCTTGCTCGCCATCGGCCGCGGTGGCCTGCTGGCAAGGCGAATCTCCATCCGCGCCTTCGCGCAGGAAACGGCACTGGTCGCCGGCGGGCTCGTCAGCGCCTCGGTCATGCTCGACGGATCGGACGCCGGCTTCGCCGGTGCCATCTGGGCCTTTTACCTGGTTCAAACGGCGTTCACCTTGCTCGACGAGCAGCAGCGCCCGCTCTCCCCCTCACCCCAACACTCGCCGTACCGAACGGACGGCAACGAATCAACGGACTATGAATGGAGCTCGCTATGAAGTGGATGCATTGGATGATCGCGCTGCCGCTCTTGGCTTCGTGCGCGAATACAAGCCCGGCGTCAGAGGAGGCCGAAGGGCAGATCGCGGAGGTGCAAGCGCGCCCGTCGGCACGAGCGGAGGCACCCTTACTGGCCCCCCTTGACCGGCCTGAGCCCGAAGCGCCTGAACCCGAGGCAGAGGCCGCTGCGCCGGCCACCCAGCGCCGGGCCTCTCGGGCGCCCGTCGGCTCGTCGCGGATGCTGTCCCCAGCGCGACGATCTCAGGACCCTGGGCGTGACGAGCGCCGCGCCCGCCGCACCCGCCGCCGCCCGGCGTCGATGGCGTCCGGGATGACGTCGGGGCCCATGCTCCTTGACTGGGACCCGCCCTCCGACCGCCGTTCGCCGCCCCGCGTGCCCGCCGCGCCGCCCGTTCCGACGGAGGACGAGGTGGACGGCCGCTTCACCCACGGCGGAAGCCAGGGCGACGAGGACATCTTTGACGACGTGCAGGTCGTCGCGCAGGAGCGACCAACGGGCAACTTCTTTCGCGACTGGGGCGTCAATCCCACCATCGCCACGCGCGAAAACGCCGTGTCTACCTTCGCCGTAGACGTGGACTCGGCATCGTTTTCGATGGCGCGCTCGATGCTCGATCGTCGCCAGATTCCGGAGCCGATGGCGATTCGCGTTGAGGAGTTCGTGAATGCGTTCGACTACGCCTATTCGGCGCCCGAGAACGAGCCCTTCCGCGTGCAGGCCGAGGTCTTTCCTTCGCCCAACCGCCGCGGCTACCACGTGCTTCATCTCGGCATCAAGGCCCGGGAGATCGACAACGAAGAACGCAAGCCCGTCAACCTGGTGTTCGTCATCGACGTGTCCGGTTCGATGTCGGGCTCCAATCGACTCGGTCTTGTGAAGCGCTCGCTGGCGATGCTCGTGGACCAGCTCGACGGCCGCGACTCGGTGGCCATCGTCACCTACGGGAGCAGCGCCCGCACCCAACTGCCGCCGACCCGCGTGTCCAGCCGCGGTCGCGACCGGCTCCATGGCGTCATCGCCACCCTTTCAGTGGAAGGCTCGACCAACGCGCAGGCCGGTCTTGAGCTGGGCTACCAACTGGCCGCGCGGCACCGGCAGCGCAATGCCGTCAACCGCGTCGTGCTGTGCTCCGACGGTGTTGCCAACGTGGGCCTCACGTCCGCCGAAGCGCTGCTCTCCCGCGTGGCGCGCGAGGCCGAGTCCGGTGTCACCATCACGACCGCGGGCTTTGGCCTCGGCAGCTACAACGACAACCTCATGGAGCAACTCGCCGACCGCGGAAACGGCAACTACGCTTACATCGACTCGGCGGACGAAGCGCGACGCGTCTTCGTGGACCAGCTTCGCGGAACGCTCGAAGTCGTTGCGAAGGACGTGAAGATTCAGATGACCTTCGACTCGAACGTCGTCGAACGCTACCGACTTCTCGGTTTCGAAAACCGCATGCTCGCACGGCAGGATTTCGACAACGACCGCGTGGACGCCGGCGAAATCGGCGCGGGCCATACGGTGACGGCGATCTACGAGATCCGTCTGCGGGAAAATGCGCGCGCCGCAAACTTCGGCACGCTCCGCGTCCGGCACAAGGCGCCCAACGGTACGCGCTCGCGCCTTACGGAGCGGCGTCTTCCCATGTCCATCGTACGCGGTAGCTACGACGCGGCATCGGCGCCCACCCAGCTCTCGATGGTCGCCGCGGGGCTCGCCGAAAAGCTTCGCGACTCGTACTGGGCGCGAAACCTGAGCTATTCCGATCTGCTTCGCATGTGGAATCAGATCCCCGACGGCCTGCGCGAGCGCGAGGACGTGCGTGAGCTCGGCAACATGATTCGCACGGCCCAGTCCCTGGACAACCGGAGCGATCGCTTCGCCCAGTACGTGCCCGTCGACCGCATGGACTTCGATCGCGTCCCCGTCATACGATAGTCGTGCTCGCCATCGATGCACCGCCACCGCCCGCAGCGCGCACGATGTGCGCACCTAAGTGAGAGCGCCTTGAAATGAGCTCGAGGCGCTTCCTCCTCCCCTTCGGCGTGGGGCTGCTGCTCCTTCTGTGGATGACCGTAGCGCTCACGCGGATGTTTGTCCGCGAGCGCGACGAAAGCCACGCGGCGTTGGCGCAGGAGCACGAAGCGCTGCGAAACTACGCACACGTCGTGCTCCAACGGGCACTGGAGCAGCAGCTCGACCAGGTGCGAGCGCGCATCGAAGCCGCCGAGCGCGACCCGCTCGAAGCCGCGCCCGAGCTCCTCAGCTTCGTGGAGGGACGCCAGGTCCTTCCCTTGGTGACCGGTCCGGACACGATCGACGGACGGATGCCGAACGCCTACGGCGCGCTGCCGCAAGAGCGACGGCGCTACGCCAGCGGCGCCGAGGGCATCCTCTTTCGGCATACGCTTCATCAGCGGCTCGCCGACGCACGCAGCGATGCAGAGGTCACGCAGGCGGTGCGCGGCCTGCTTAACCACCTCGCGCGCTATTGGGACGCGCCGGCGCGTGAGATCCCGTTTCGTCTGCGCTTCCTTCAAACGCTGGTGGAAAAGGCGGACCCGGCCCCCCGGCTCATGGCGGATATGCTTCGGGACGGTCTTCGCGGCGTTCGAGGCCGTCCTATTGAAGGCCTCCAGCGGGCCTTGCTGCGTTCGCGCCAGGAGTTCGGGCCCGACGATTTCGCCTTCTACGCGGATACGATCAAGCGCCTCAGCCGCGAAAGCAATGTCGAGTACCGCCGCTTTGAAGAACGCACCCATCAGGTCAACGCACAGCGCTTCGCGCTCGCCGTTCCTGTCGACGGCGGCACGCTGATCAACGGTGAATGGTACGTCGAAGGGCGCGGTTCGGACGGCGCCTACGGCGTACGCATCGAGCTGGATTCGATCACGGACACGATCTCCCATGAACTTCGCGTCGGCGGACTGCTCGAAGCGCGCGAACGCTTGTTGATCGCCACGCCCGAATCGAGTCAACGACTTGCCTCTCTCTTGATCACCATCGACTCGCCGCCGCGCCTCGAACGCGAGGCCGCGTCGACGCGCCGCATGGGCGTCAAGATCGCGATGGCATGGTCGCTCCTCGCGCTCGTGCTCTTGATCGGGCTTCTGATGGGCTACTCGGCCCACCGACGACAAGCGCTGGCCCAATCGCAGGTCGACTTCGTATCGACAATCTCCCACGAACTTCGCACGCCCGTCGCGTCCCTTCGACTAATGGCGGAAACACTCGAACGTCGTCTAAAGGGAACGAAGGAAGCGAAGGACTTTCCCACGCGCATGGTCGCCGAAGCGGACCGGCTCGGCTTTCTCGTGGAGAACGTGCTCTCCTTCAACCGGCTCGAGAAGAACGCCTTCTCCGTGGAGCTGCAGGACTGCACGCTGGATGACTTGGCCGAAGAGCTCCGGCAGCGAGGCGCCGCGCTTGGGCCCATCCCCGTGACGCTAAGCACGTGGAACGGCGACGCGAGCTTCGCCGCCGATCCCCAGCTGATGCTGCTTCTGCTCTCAAACCTTGTGAGCAACGCCGCGAAGTACAACGACCACGCGGTCGCCGAAGTCTCCTTCGAACTGCAGGCCAGCGATGGACGCGCGACGATCCTCGTTCGCGACAACGGAAGCGGCATCGCCAAGGACGAGCAAGGCCGTATCTTTGACGAGTTCGTTCGAGCCGGAAACGGCAGCCAAAAGGGCTTCGGGCTAGGATTGGCCATCTGCCGCCGTATTGCAGCCCTTCACCAAGGAACGATTTCCCTGCGCGAATCGTCCGCCGAAGGAACGGTCTTCGCCGTTGAACTGCCCGGCGCCATCGCGTCGCGCGCGATGGACGCCGACGCGCCTTCGAAGGGCGCCGAACGCGGCGGGGAAGCCGGGGCGGGGAAAGCAACGGCGGAAGCGCAAAACGCTGAAGAGCACGACGCCGCGGGAGCCAAGCCGGCGGGCCCCCGGGGCGAGCCGAACGCGTTACACTCGGATGGGCCGCCGAACGAGGGCAGGGAGGAGAAAGGGTGAGCGCATCGGCTTCGATCCTGGTCGTGGAAGACGACGAAAACCTAGGGCTCGTCCTCGCAGACAACCTGGACAGCGAAGGATACGAAGCCACGCACGTGTCCACGCTTCAGGCGGCGCGTTCCGCCGTTGGCGAATCGGCCTTCGATCTGGTGCTGCTCGACGTCATGTTGCCCGACGGCGACGGCTACTCGTTCTGCCGTGAGCTTCGAAGCCAACACACATCGATCCCGGTGCTCATGCTCACGGCCCGTACGCTCGAAGAGGACATCGTGCGCGGCTTCGACGCCGGCGCCGACGACTACGTGGCGAAGCCCTACCGCTTGGCCGAACTGCTTGCGCGCGTTCGCGCGCTCCTGCGCCGGGGCGGATCGGTTCGGCGGAGCCACTTTCGATTCGGTGAGTTCACGCTGGACGTGGACGCGCAGAAGCTGACGAAGCAAAGTACGGGCCCCGTAAAGCTCACGCCGCGCGAGTTCCAGCTCCTCGCCCACTTCTTGGAGAATCAGGATCGGGCGCTCAGCCGCGACCAGTTGATCGACGCCGTTTGGGGACGCGAGGTCTCAGTGGACACGCGCACCGTCGACAACTTCGTCTCCAGCTTGAAGAAAAAGCTCGGGTGGAAGCCCGGCGCGGGATACCGCATTCAAACGGTGCGAAGCGTCGGCTACCGCATGGAAGTTGAGCCGCCAAACGGCTAAATCCCAGCGCTCAGACGCTCGTCGTTACACTTCAGGGTAGTCCGTGTAGCCTTCGGCGCCCGGCGTGTAGAACAGGTCGGGACGAAGGTCGTTCAGCGCGAGCCCTTCCTTGAGTCGGCGCGGCAGGTCCGGGTTCGCTAGAAAGGGGCGGCCGAAGGCGACGAGATCCGCCTGACCGTCCGCCACGATCGCTTCGGCCCGCGCCGCATCGAAACCGCCCGATGCGATGTACGCGCCCTGAAACGCTTCGCGCATCGACGCCTTGATGCGATCCGGCACTTCTGGCGCGCCCATCGCCTGGTGATCGACCATGTGCAGGTATACGAGGCCGAGTTCGCCAAGCGCCTTGGCCAGCGATGTGAACTGATCGTCGATGCCGTCAAACGCGCCCAGGTCGTTGAAGACGCCGTAGGGCGAAAGGCGAATCCCAACGCGGCCGGCCCCCACCGTATCGGCCACGGCCTTCGCCACCTCGAGGGCAAAGGCGTTTCGCCGCCCGGCGTCGCCTCCGTAGCTATCGTCGCGCCGGTTCGTTTGCGGATGAAGAAACTGATCGATGAGGTAGCCGTTGGCGGCGTGCAGCTCCACGCCGTCAAAGCCGGCGGCCACGGCGCCCTTGGCCGAGTCCGCGTACTCCTGAATCGCGTGCGCCACGGCCTCCGCGTCCATCGCCGTCGGCTCCGGATAGGGCTGCTCACCCTCCGCGTCCGTGTACATCTTGCCGGACAGCTGAACGGCCGAAGGTGCAAGGAGCAAGGCCCCCTCCGGCTGGTTGAGCGGATGGGTCACCCGGCCGGTGTGCATGATCTGCAGAAAGATCTTGCCGCCGCGCTCATGAACGGCATCGGTCACCTTCTTCCAGCCCGCAAACTGCGCCTCACTATAGGCACCGGGAATGCGCGCATAGCCAAGGCCATTCGGCGAGGGCGATGTGCCTTCGGTGATGATCAAGCCCGCGCCGGAGCGCTGACCGTAGTACTCCGCCATCAACTCGTTCGGCACGTTCCCGATCGCGCGCGAACGGGTCATGGGGGCCATTACGATGCGGTTTTGAAGGCTGAGTTCGCCCAAGTTCGTGGGCTCGTAGAGGTTCGTCATAGGGGCGTCCGTAGCGTCGACGGCGCCGCCGTCAACGCCCACCGCCACCGTACGCACCGTCGGCAGAAAAAGCGCCGCTCACCTGCTGGCTCCACACGTGCGCGGGGCGATTTCGCGGCCTCCGAGAACGCGAAGGCGCACGGGCGCCTGATTCTTTCGCACGCCGTCTAGCTCAGCAGGTCTGGCAGCGGCCCGGGGGCGCGACGGTTGGCACCCTCACCGCCGAAGTCATCAAGGGTGGCGGCGGAAAGGGGGCCGCCGAGCGTGTTCCACAGATTGGACAGCTGGCGATGACCGGCCCCTCCGTCGTACCAGTCAGGGTAGACGAGCGTACGCCCTTCGGTGCGAAGACCGAGGGCTCCCCCGCCAACGAGCAGCGCGGGAAACTCGCGGGCCGACGAGTGATGCTCCGCGCCGTTGTCCGGCAAGTACACCATGACCGTATGGTCGAGCATGGTGCCGTCGCCTTCGGGTGCGGCCTCGAGGACGCGAGCGATGCTCAGGAACGCTTCCACCTCCTGTCGCCAAACCTCGCGCAGGTCGCGACGTATCTCCTCGTTCGCCGCGAAGTTGTGTCGAAGCGTGTGGTTCGTGCCGACGATCGCGCCGAAGTCGTAGTTGAAACCGTGAAACGCTTCGCCGACGCCGACCCCCAACACGGCGACGTTCGTCACGCCGTGGCGAAGGGCAAAGGCGACGTTGGCCGCGTGGGCGCGCATGCGGTCGAGCACGTTGCCGGCGTCTTCCGGGCGCGGCGGCGCCTCCGTTCCGTCGTAGGCAGAAATCACGTCGATAAAGCGCGACTGGTTGCCGAGGAGCTCGGCGATCGCCGTTTCATGCGACTCCAGCTGCTCCCGTACGCGGCCCGCGGGCGCCGTTCGAAGCTGAAGCTCCGTCTCGCGCGACGCCGCTTCGAGCATGCGCGTTCGCTGCTCCACGAGCGCTACGCCGTCGGGCGATACCAAGGGGCCCACAAAGGCGTCCCACGCGCTCGCCGCAGAGTTGACCGTCGGAAGCGGTTGGCCCGCGCGGGCCGCAGCCGTGTCGTAGGAGATCCCGTAGCTCGACGCGAGGACCCCCGCGCGAAGCGCCGCCACGGGCGCGCGAGCATCGCCGGCGCCACGCACGCTGGGCAAGCCCGCCAAGTAGGCGTCGATCGTTACGCCGCCTGGCCGCCCGCCAAGCGTTCGGGTGGACGAAAGCACGCCGTGGTCCGAGCCGTGAAAGCCGCCGGTCACCGTGGACGAAAGGCCAAGCACGACCGCCGCTTTTTCCGCGAGCGGACCAAGGCCCGCGAGAGCTGGCGCCGTATTCAAGTCGTCCGTGAGAATCTGCGGCACGTCCGCCGAGTGATTGTAGGTGCGGGGCGCGCCGTTCTCTTCACCCCACCGCCGACGCTCGTCGATCGGACGGCCACGCGAAGCCTCCGCGAAGGCGCGGGTTTCGGCCGAAAAGAGCCCGGCGGCGTCGAAGCCGTTGCCGCTCAGGAAGAACACAAAGCGCCGGGCGGGCGTGTCCATCGCCTGCGCGAGTCGATGCATCGGAGCCAGTGCGCCAAGCGCGCCGCCGGCGAGGGCGCCGCCAAGGAGGGCGCGCCGACTGAGTCCCTTGGCGAAAACAC